>JALWDV010000710.1 GCA_027036755.1 Anaerolineae bacterium | reverse complement strand
GGGGCGGCGTGGGGGTGGGAGCTACGTCATCCCGAAAGACTCGCACGCGATGGAAATAGTCATCGAAATCGTTGCTGGCCAGGTAAAAATCGGAGCCGGGGTGATCGCCGCCGCCGGGCAGCCGATCGCTGAAAAAGGCGTCATCCAGCGTGAAGGTTTGGGTCAGCCATTGGCCCGTATCGGTCTTGTGCACCGTGCCCGCCAGTTTGTTCGCGTCGTCCCGGGCATCGTAGTAGAGCGACCAGGAGTCCCGCCCCTGATCGAGATAAACGACCTCGATGGTGACGGTGGCGTCCTGATTGCGATACATCCAGGCGTTGTCCACATCGAAATACATGTTGGGATTTCCGGCCTGGATGTTGGTGCGGCGGGTGTAGCGCCCTTCCGCCGCGTCGGTGACGCGCCATTCGGGCACGGTCTCGCCGCCGTAGACGTCATCGTTTTGATACAGCCAGAAGGCGTAGTTGCCCCGGGCCGGATAGAAGTGAAACTCGGTTTCGCGCAGGGCTGTCCACACCGAGTCGGTGGAATCGACCGTCGCGCCCAGGTAATGTTGGGCGAATTCGAGATAGGGCGCACGGGCCGGGTCCACCACCAGATCTTTTGAAAAGACGAAGTAATCGGCGTGGCCCGCCAGGCCCGCGTACACGCACCACATGGTGATCTCCGCGCTCCGCTCGCCCGTTTGCGCGTCTACGCACTTCTGCGAGGCGTAACTCTCCCAGCCCACAGGCCGTTCGGGCCACCAGGTGTAGATGGGATCCCACTGCCCCGCCTTGTAGTAGGATTTATCGGGGTTATCCACCAGGGCGAAGTCCGCGTCGGGCGTCAGGCCATTGTGCTTGACGCCCATGCCCAGCGAGGCCGCGTAATCGGTGAGCACTCGCCGCTGGGCGATGGACCCGATCTGGCCGCCATCTGGCTTGCGTACGATATAAAGTGGAGCGTATTGATACAGAAGGGGCGTGTTGTGAAAGGCCTGGGCGAAGATGTCCATGATGTCCTTGGAGGTTTCCACCCAGACCTCGGGCGTCAGGCCCGCGTTCAACATGCACTCGAAATCCCTGTTGTCGCTGGGTTTGGCTTCGCCAAAAATGCCCGTCCCGATCTCGATCCACCCGATGCGGGGATCGTTGTCATAGCGCTGGGCGAAGGCCTGGATGAACTCCCGATATTGTTGCAGATAGTACGCGTCCCAATAGCGGGGAATGGCCCATTGCATGGCGTCGCAGCGCACCACGCTCTCCTCATGCTCCCATATCATCCAGGGGGGGATGACGCTGCCGCCGCAGCAGCGACCATCATAGACGGAGAACCCGATGTTGGCGACTTTGCCCATGCTGGTTTGTGAATCGAGCCAGTCCTCCACCACCTTCCAATCGAAGACCTGATCTGCGATCTCGATATCCCGCCAGAAGAAGGTCATATTGCCGCCGGTGAGAAAGGGATAGTCGTCGGGGCTGACTTCACCGCGATCGAGGAAGATGTAAATCCCCGGATAAGGGGCGATGGCGCGCCGCGGGACGTCTGGCTGCTGAGTGCGAAGGGGATCGGGGCCGTCTTGGGCCCAGGCGATGGAAACGCCCGCGGCCAACATCAGGGCGACAAGCGCCCAAAAGCAGTATTTGCATGTAGGGGTGATCATAATCATAGCTCCGGGCCTGGGATTCGAGAAGGATTGTAACTGCTCGACCATGCGGCGGCGATGGAGCATGTTATGAGCTTTGGCCTCGACAAATCGAATCTTGCGGCATTCGCCCGTGGAATTCGCCGCTGATAACGCGGATGCGGCGGATTTTCGCTGATTTTTTCGGATTGAAGGTAACTGCCAGGCTCGTTTTCGCTTGAATTAACCTGACAGGCTCCTTTGTCAGCGATTCAGAGCCTTGCACGCTTCGTTGTTGGCTGGAAACTGCACATCTTGCCGCCAAGGTTACAAGAACCTGTCAGGTTTGAGTGGAAAAGACAACCGACTGGCATACGTTAGCAGTTACGATAGAAGAAGGATTTTTTCTGCAAAAATCCGTGCTGATCCGATTTTTCAGCGTCATCCGCGGCGAATTGGAAGGCGGACGAGAGGAAAATCCGTAGAAATTGCCGAGAAGTTCATAACAGGCTCTGATGGCGCGAGCCGCAGGAACGAGGAGGGAGTCGAACGAACAAGCCGCGGGGAGATGGCAGAGTTTACTCTACTTTTCCTCGTTGGGCAAGCGCCCGCTGTCACGCACCAGCAATTTCAAATTTGGATTGGTAAAAGCCCCCTCCCGGCCTCCCCCCGCTTCGGCTAACGCCTTGCAGGGGGAGGAGCCCTTTGGCTTGCCAATTCGTATAGCAGACGGACGTCTCCCTCCCCCGAACACGAGCGCAGCGAGTATCGGGGGAGGGAG
>JALWDV010000709.1 GCA_027036755.1 Anaerolineae bacterium | reverse complement strand
TCTTCAGGTGACGGGCAAAAGCCCTGAGCACCTTTTCCCCAAATTACGCGAATTACAGAGGGCGCATGCCTGAAATCTGCCGCTTTTTTGGCATCATCGTCCGCATGTATTTCGATGACCACCCCCCTCCTCACTTTCATGCTTTCTATGGGGAATATCAGGCGGTCATTGACATTCGCACGCTCACTGTGATAGGTGGTAGGCTGCCGCCGCGCGTCTTGGGCTTTGTCGTTGAATGGGCATTGCAGCATCAAGAGGAGTTGCTCGACCTTTGGGATCGAGCTGCCCATTATCAACCACTTTACAAATTGCCTCCGCTTGAATAAATGGGAAACATCGATTTCGGCCGCACCGCCGACGACTACGCCCGACATCGAGCCGGGTTTCCGCCCGAACTCTTTCGCCGCCTGCAAGCCTTCGATGTCGGTCTGCCTGGCCAGCGGCTGCTGGACATCGGCAGCGGCACGGGGACGCTGGCCCGGGGCTTCGCTGCCCGCGGCGCCGATGCGCTTGCCCTAGACAAGGCCGCGCCCCTGCTCGCTGCGGCCCGGCGTCTTGCGCAAGATACGGGCATGGGGCTGATGCTGGTGCAGGGGGTGGCCGAAGCGCTGCCTTTTCACGCAAACAGTTTCGATGTGGTGACCGCGGGGCAGTGCTGGCACTGGTTCGACCGGGCCCGGGCGGCGGCGGAGATATTTCGGGCGTTGAAACCTGGCGGTGCGCTGGTCATCGCCCAGCGGAGATATTTCGGGCGTTGAAACCTGGCGGTGCGCTGGTCATCGCCCATTTCGATTGGCTTCCCCTCCCGGGCAACGTGGTCGAGGCCACCGAACAGCTCATCATCCGCTATAATCCCCCCTGGGCCGATCTCCCCGTCCTGAAGCTCTCGGGCAGCACGGGCGTCTACCGCGACTGGCTCACCGACGCGGCGCTGGCCGGATTCATTGGTATCGAGACCTTTTCCTTCGATGAAGACGCGCTCTACACCCACGAGGCGTGGCGGGGTCGCATTCGCGCCAGCGCGGGCGTGGCCGCCGCGGGCCTGTCGCCCGAGACCATCGCCGCTTTCGATGCTGACCTGGCCCAACTCTTGCGCGAACGCTTTCCCAAAGAGCCCGTCCCCGTTCCCCACCGCGTCTTTGCCGTCATCGCCCGTAAACCGGGAAAATAAGCGCTCCTGCGTCATTTCGAGGGCGCGCAGCGACCGAAGAAAGGTGCGTCGCACTTGGGGGAGATTCCTCCTCCCTGTGGTCGTCGGAATGACGTAACCAGGGGGTTTCATCGCATCGGCGCGCCGCCGCTCATGGCGTTTGCTTCACTGACCCACCGACCACCGAACACTGACTCACTGAACACTGCCCCATGCGTTCTCTCCTCGGCATCCTCACTGCACTCATCCTCGCCGTCATCGCCCAGAAATGGCTGGGAGATGGCAACGCAAACGCCGGCGCGCTCATGTTCGCGCTGGCGGGCGGCGTATTCGCCTGGTTCGCGGCGGGCCCGCATCCCTGGCCCGCGCTGCCGCCCCCCCGCAAGTGGGATCGCGTTGGCTGGGGATCGGCCGCGGCGGGCGCGGCGCTGGCGCTCATCGCCACCCTGGGCGGCTTCGCGCGGGAGGCGTACGGCGGCTGGGCGTTGTGGGTGTGGCTGGGGGGGCTGGCGCTCTTCCTGGCGGGCGTGTGGTGGGATGATTTCTCGCCCGACCCGGCCGCGGATGAGGCTGCCGCCGCGCCCTGGCATGCGCCCGCGCTGCGTCGCCGCTCGGTCATCCTCATCCTGCTTCTGATCCTGGCCGTCGCGGTTTTCGCCCGATTTTACGCCCTGGGCAGCTATCCCCACGGCCTGCAATCGGATGAAGCCAACAACGGCCTGGACGCGCTGAAATGGCTGGCTGGCGGCGGCTGGATGCCCTACGCCGAGACCAACGAGGGCCAGGCCACCCTGTTCACCTGGATCATCGCGCTCTTCATCAAGCTGTTCGGGCAGAGCGTGACCACCCTGCGCATGACGTCGGCCGCCGCGGGCGCGCTCACCGTGCTGGCCTTCTACGCCCTGGCCCGAGAGATCTTCGAGCAGCGCATCGCCCTGCTGGCCACCGCATTGCTAGCCGCCGATCGCTGGCACATCACCTTCAGCCGCATCGTGTACGAGCTGATCCTGGCGCCGCTGGTGCTGAGTTTGCAGATGCTCTTTCTCATCAAGGCGCTGAAAACCGGTCGGCGGCGCTGGTGGGCGCTTTCGGGCGCGATGCTGGCGCTGGGGCTGAACACCTACACCGCTTACCGGGTGGTTCCCTTCCTGGCGGCGGCCTATTTCGCCTATTGGCTCATCACCCACCGGGAACGATGGCGGCGCGACCTGGCGGGCATGGGGCTTTTTCTCGCCGCCGCGATGATCGCGGCAGC
>JALWDV010000708.1 GCA_027036755.1 Anaerolineae bacterium | reverse complement strand
CACCCCGACCCTCCCCCGAACACGAGCGCAGCGAGTATCGGGGGAGGGAGATGCTCATCTGCTACACAAAATGGCAAAGCAATGGGCTCCTCCCCCTGCAAGGCGCAGCCGAAGCGGGGGGAGGCCGGGAGGGGGGCTTGTCTCCAGACCAAATTTGAAATTGCTGGAAGGAATCGATGGCGGAGGCGTTGATGAAGATCGGCGGGCTTTTTTCCCCTTGACGTAACTACCAATGTAGCAAGGTCAAAAACCACGACGACTCGACGACTCGAAGGCGCGAAGGGTGAGAAATGGATTTTCTTCGTGTCTTCGTTCCTTCGAGCCTTCGTGGCAAGGCGTTTTCCAGGCCGAATCAAGCTACCTGAGCAGTTACCCCTTGACGAGAGGTTGGAGGCCATGAAGAAATTCAACCTGAATCGCCAGGCGGATATCATCGAATCAGTCCTGGCGGCGCATAAAATCCAGGGCAAGGTTTGGGGCGGCGCTGTGACCCCGCGCTTTATCAGATTCGATCTGACCACCACGCTGGGCACGCGGGTCAACCAGGTGTTGGCTTTGCGCGAGGAAGTCGCCATGCGTTTGGGCGTGCCCGATATCCGCGTGTATCGCAAGGGAGACGCCATTCGAGTGGAGGTGCCGCGCCCGGACGCGGCGGTGGTGCGCTTCGCCACCCTGCACCAGCGGCTGCGGGCCGTTCCGCCTCTGACTGCGGTGCTGGGCGTGGATGAGGATGGCGCGCCGCTGTTGCTGCATGTGACCAGCCCCGATGTGGCCCACATCCTGGTGGCGGGAACGACCGGCTCTGGCAAGACGATTTTGCTGAAGACCCTGGTGCTCAGTCTGGCGCTGCGCAATCCCCAGAGCAAGCTGCAACTGGCGCTCATCGATCCCAAGGCCCGGGGGTTCTCAGCGCTGGCCCGCATCCCCCACCTCATCCGCCCCGTCGAGAGCGATCCGGCCCGGGCCGTGGCCCTGCTGGAGGGCATGGTGGTGGAGATGGAGCGGCGGGATCGGATGAAGATCAGCCGCCCCGCCATCCTCATCGTCATCGACGAGCTGGCGGACCTGCGGATGGTGGCGGGCAAGCGCGTAGAAAACGCCCTGACCCGGCTCACCCAGCGGGGCCGCGAGGCGGGCGTGCATGTCATTCTTGCCACGCAGCGCCCGGCCTCGGCCATTGTGGGCGGCCTGGTCAAGGCCAATCTGCCGGTGCGGCTGGTGGGCGCAGTGCCCACGCCCGAGGACGCCAAAGTCGCCACGGGCATCGCGGGCAGCGGCGCCAACCGTCTGCGCGGCCGCGGCGACTTCCTGTTGGTGGCCCGCCAGGAAATCGTCCGCTTTCAGGCGGCCTACGCCAGCGATGAGGAGATTCGCCGGATAATCGCCAGCGAGACATCCCGCTGGCGGCATGGCGATTTCCGTTCACGGGCGGCTTCGTCACCCGCTTCTCCATCACGTCATTCCTGAGAAATCATCACCTACAATCCCTTTCGATTTCAGGAGCCGATCATGAAAAAAAACATCGCTATCGGCGTCATCATCGTCGCAGCCATTATGACCGGGGTCATCGGGTTTCGCCTCAGCACCGACGCCCTCTCCATCATCGTGGGCGCGGTGTTGGGCATGATGGCCATTTTGCCCACCATCATCATCGTGGCCTTTTTGCTCAAGAAGAACCAGGAGGCGATGGCGAGCCCGCCCCAGAGCGTGCAACAGCCGCCCGTGGTCGTGGTCAGCGGCGGCATGATGCCCCCCCAGTATTTTCAGCCCCAGCAGCAACCCGCGCAACCAGCGCCCGGGCTTCTACCTCCGTCCAGCCAGTCAGCGCCCCGCAAATTCCATCTGATGGGCTATGAAGACGCGGATTCCCTGGAGATCAGCGATGACGAGTGGGTCGCCGCAGGCTGAAGGGACGGCGCGTCACGCCTCACGCATCACGCCCGTTGCAGACTCGCCCGACGTTGGCTTTGCCAACCTTCAGCAACCAGCCATTATTCTATTTTGGGTGCGTCTTATTTCGGTTGAAGAAACAGCAACGCCGCCAGCGCCGGGGGATGAAGTCCCCCGGCTAGAAACAGCGCCCCTGCGGGGCTAGCCGGATTTATCCGGCGCTGTTTTGTAGCCCGGCGATGAAGTCGCCGGGCGGACGTGGCGAACGCCACTATAGCGATTCGGGTTGTGAACATTCATCATTCGGCCAAAACGCCCGGCTGGCCCTAACTCATTTAGGACGCACCCATTCTATTTCGACAATGTCAAATTCCCTCCAAACACGTCCAGTAATTTCAAATTTGGCCTGGTGACAAGCCCCCCTCCCGGCCTCCCCCCGCTTCGGCTGACGCCTTGCAGGGGGAGGAGCCCGCTGGATTGCAAATCTGTCGGGCAGATGGTCATCTCCCTCCCCCGAA
>JALWDV010000707.1 GCA_027036755.1 Anaerolineae bacterium | reverse complement strand
GGGTGGGGGCAAAAAGGAGGCCGGGAGGGGTGAAATCGCCTCCTTTCCGCTTGCGGATTCTAAATTCGGAATTGCTGGATTACGCGCACTCTCGCCCCGCGTTCAATCCGCACGCTGCAAAACCACGCCCGTCTGATACCGATACATGCCCGGCGTGACGGAAACGACCTTCAGATTAAGCGACGCCACCCATTTTCTGAAATACTCGGAATTGTAGAACACCTGGGAGTTGGTGCGGCGGCCCAGGCTGAACATGCCGAAATCGCATTGCGTGTACGCGTCGAAGTTCTCTCGCCGCCTGAACGCTCGCGCCGATGGATGATCCTTGTATTCATTCGAGAGCAGGGCGAGGGTGTTTTCGTCGTGGATGGTGATGTACATCCTCCCCCCCGGGGACAAAATCCGACGCAATTCCAACATCCAGGCCGCGGCCAGATCATCCAGGTGGGTGAAAACGGAGCCCGCGTAGATGTAATCGAAGTAGCGATCCTCGAAGGGCAGGTGGGGAAGGGTGGTGGTCAGCGCAAAGTGGAAGGGGGGCGAGAGATGCTGCTGGCACCACGTGACGTAGTCCGCGTTGATATCCGTGCCCCATATCTCGCGATCCGCCGCGTAGTCCTTCAGCCAGCGAATCATCCGCCCCGAGCCGCAGCCGAAATCAAGAATGCGGCGGGCGTCATCGATGGGGCATGTTTCCAGCATGGCGGCCATGTCCTTCTGGCCCGATTGCAGATACCCTTCGCTGGTGCGATAACCGAACCGCAGCCATTCGGGCGGCACAGGCAGGCCCTGGGGGCCGTGGCCATCGAAATCGTGGGGATGTTTGGGCAGGCAATATGAATCGGCGTATCCGCGATAGGGGCTGTAGCCGTAGAGATCGGTCTGGGGCATGATCTTTACGAATAGCGGTCGCACCGCCAAAACAATTTTACGCAAAAAGGAATGAAAGGGCATAGTGGCTCCTGTAAACGACGTTGATAAGGTTAACGCCGCCATTATACCAGATTTCCGGGTGATTGTTCCCCTCGGGCGCGTTCCGATCTCGAAAAAGCTCGGCTTCTCGGGCTTGCCGGGCGATGTGGCTTGGGCGTTTGGCTGCGTTGCGCCAGCAGACCTCGGAGGTCTGCCGAGACCTCCGAGGTCTGCTGGCGGCGGATACGAATCCAGCGCCTTCGGGCGGCAAGGCTGCGGCCCGCTCACGTGACTATCGCCGGGCGATTTTGGCCTTTTGCAAGAGTCTCTCGTTCCGCCATTTCGGAGGAGCGAAACGCCTCAGAGATCAGCGCCGTCGAAACGCGGAGCCTCCTCTGCTGGCCCGGCGCGCGGGCAAAGACCTCGGAGGTCTGCCGAGACCTCCGAGGTCTGCTGGCGGCGGCCCGAATCCAACGCCTTCGGGCGGCAAGGCCTCGGCGTTCCGCACGGAAGCAAAAAGTCTTGTCAAAGTTTCCAATCCTGCGTTATGATACCCGCAATATGAACGCTCGATTTTCCATCCGGAAGCCAGCCACGCTGCTCAGCGCCGCCACCCTGCTATTCGGCCTGCTGCTGCTCCTCGTCCTGGCCTGGGCCATACAAAAACAGCCCGATACAGCTTATCAGATCATCGCCCTCAGTGCGATTCTGCTCACCCTCACGCTGATCTTCTTCGATCCCCTCCTGGCGTTCCTGGTCTGGCTGTTCTTCATTCCCTTCGCTCCCTTCTTCCACTTCGATATCCACATGCCCGAGGGCATCCCCGACCTGAGCTACACGCGCATGGTGGGGAGTTTTCTGGCGGTGTATCTGTTCGCACAGGTGGCGTCGGGCAAACGCAAACTTCTGACGCCGACATTCTTCGATCTGGCCATTCCCTTCTTCGCGATCCCCCTGCTGTGGTCCGCGGTGCGGGGCTATTATGGCTGGCTGTGGGGCGTGCAAACGGTGTTCGATGCGTTCTTGATGCCGCTGCTGGTGTACTTCATCGCCCGCCAACTGACTTTGAAACCGGCCGACTTTCGGGCCCTGGCCAAAGCCATCATCGCGATCACCGTCGTCATCGCCATTGCAGCGGTGGTGGAGCAGACCACCGGCTTCGCTCCCTTCCGCGGCACATCCACCGCCACCATTTACAGCGGCGACATCCGCAAAGTGGGCAGCTTTTTGGGCAATCCCGCCTACGTGGCCCTGGCCCTGGTCGTGGCCGCGCCCCTGGCCATGATGCTCGCCATCGAGAAAACGCATCTCAAGGACAAACTGCGCTATATCCTGGCGTTGATCATCCTCGAAACCGGCGTCATCGCCACATTCAACCGCTCGGGCATAGCGGGCGGGCTCATCGGGCCGCTGGTCTTCTCCATTCTCAACCGACGGCTGCTCAAAGTGACGCTGCCCGTGCTGCTGATTCTCGGGCTGATCGTGGGGTTGGGCTGGGGGATGATTCAGGACACCTCCGTGGCGGGCCGGTTGGGCTCCGAAAGCCCCATCGATTATCGCCTCGACGCCCTGGAGTATGGTTTGCAAATCCACCGGACAGCGCCATATCTGGGCGTGGGCTGGGCCTGGTTCGGCAGATTGGCCGCAGACATGGGTTTTCGCGATAACGGCATCAACGTCTTGCCCAGCCCCCACAACTCCTATCTCAACTTCCTCGTCTCGGGGGGCTACGCCCTGCTGGGCGGCTATCTGGCGATGGCCGCGGGCCTGGCCCTGACCCTGGTGACCATCGGCTGGCCCCGACGCAAGAAACGCCGCTTCTTCCCCCTGTTCATCCAGGCCGCGCTGGCCAGCTATTTCGCCTACTTCATTCCCATCGCAGCTTTCGATAACACCTTCTCCGCCTACGCCAACATCATCTTTTTCGCCATCATGGGAGGAGCCATCTCCGCCACCCTGGGCGGCGGCTCCTTCACCGATGCCGAGGCCCCCGCTCCAGTGCAAACAGGTGCATCATGAGTGCATACAGCCGTTTTCTGCGCAGCGTCGCCCTGCCCGTTGGCTCGCGTCTGGCGGGCTACGGCGATTTTCTGCCCTATCTCAAAAGCCTGGAAGCCAGCCAGTGGTTTTCGCCCGAGCAGATACAGGAGATTCAGAACGCAAAATTGCGGCGGCTCATCGCCCACGTCTACCACAACGTCCCCTTTTATCGGCAGGTGATGGATGAACGCGGCCTCACGCCCGCAGACATCCAGACCACCGACGATCTGGTCAAATTGCCCATCGTCGATAAAAAAATCCTGACCCGCTACTACGACTCCACCCTGCGCGATCAATCCATTCCCCGCAGCAAGCTCATCCACGCCACATCCAGCGGCTCTACGGCCGAGCGCCTGCATTACTGGACCACGAAATCCCAGAAGGCGAAAAAATGGGCGGGGCTTTTCCGCTGGTGGGAAATGGTGGGCTACGAATTCGGAGACTCCTACGTCACATTCCAACTGGCCCCCAACCAGGGCTTCAAGGGCTGGCCCGTGGCGGGCAAACTGGAATGGCTGCTGCTGCGACATCACTGGCTTTCGGCGCAGCAGATGACCGACGAAGTGCTGAATCAGTATGTCGAAAATCTGAAAGCGTGGCGGCCCAAACTCTTCCGAAGCTACGCTTCCACCGTCTATTATCTGGCCCGGCGCATGAACGAAGCGGGGCTGAATGTGCATGTTCCCGCCATCCTCGCCACCGGCGAAATGCTCACCGACCACATGCGCGAGACCATGGAGCGGGCCTTTGCGCCCGGGCGGGTCTACAACGAATATGGCGGCGACGGCATGCAGATCGCAGCGGAATGCGAGATGCACGACGGGATGCACATCAACGCCGAAACCTACGTGGTGGAGATCATCAAGGATGGAGAGCGGGCGCCCGAGGGAGAACTGGGCGAAGTGGTGCTCACCAACCTGGAAGCCACAGCCACGCCATTCATCCGCTACAACATCCACGATGTGGCGGCTCTCACCCGCGAGCCCTGCGCCTGCGGCCGCGGCCTGCCCCGCCTCAGCCATCTCGAAGGCCGTCTCACCGATATGTTCGTCACCGCCGACGGCCATTGGCTGACCGTGCACCAGTTCACCGCGTTCTTCGCCAAAGTGCATTCGGTGAAAGCCTTCCAGGTCATCCAGAAAGAGGTGGACTTCATCTTGATCAAACTGGTGGTGGATGAGAGCTTCAGCGAGGCG
Organism: Anaerolineae bacterium; assembly: GCA_027036755.1. Taxonomy (GTDB): domain Bacteria; phylum Chloroflexota; class Anaerolineae; order J102; family J102; genus M2005. Next base: position 3,300 of record JALWDV010000707.1, on the reverse strand, counting down.
GATCGACAGCGCATCATCGAAACATTCCGCGGCTATATGGGCCCAGACAACCGGTTCGAGCTCCAGTTCGTGGATGAAATCCCCACCTCGCCCGTGGGCAAACGCCGGTTCTTCATCTCGGAAGTCATCGAAGGCGCGCCCAGCCAGGTCGAAATCGACGACTAGCGCCCGCCAATGGATGATCTGCTCTGGCGGGACGCCCGCATCGCCATCCTGGGCCCCTTTCCGCCCCGGCCCGGCGGCGTCTCGGTGCAATGCGCCATCCTGGCCGACGCCCTGGAGACTGCCGGCGCCAGCGTCACCCGCATCAACACCGACGTGCGGGGCCTGCGCGGGCGGGGGGGCTGGCGCAAGGGCCTCCTGCCCCTGGTCCAGGTGATGCAGATCACCCGGGCGCTGCGCCGCACCCGACAACGCTGGGATGTGCTGCACGTTCACGCCGCGTCCTGGTGGGGCTTCATGCCCGCAGTCGTTGGGCTTCGGGCCCGACGATGGGACAAACGCCTGGTAGTCACCTACCACGGCGGCGAGGCCGCGCAATTCATGGCCCGGCATGGTCGATTCGCCAGCGCCGCGCTGCGACGTTATCACGCTTTGATCACCCTCACCCCCACCCAGGCCGCCATCTTTCGGCGACACGGCCTGGAGACGACCCTGGTTCCCAACATCGTCCCCATCCAACGCTTTCGTTTCCGAGAACGCGGGCCCGTGCAGCCCCGGCTGCTGTGGCTGCGACACATGGAGGCGCGCTATCGCCCCCTGGATGCGCTGGCGGTCTTCCGGCGCGTCAGCGAAGCGCATCCCCGCGCCTCGCTGACGCTGGCGGGCGACGGCCCCCTGCTGGCCCGGATGCAAGAAACCGTCCGGGCGCAAGGGCTCTCGGGCGTCACATTTTCGGGACGCCTCGCGGCCGCGGACATCCCCGCCGCGTACGACGCCGCGGACATCTTCCTCAACACCTCGGCCATCGACAACCTGCCGCTGACGTTGATCGAGGCCAGCGCCAGCGGATTGCCCATCGTCTCCACCAACGCCGGCGCCATTCCCGATCTCATCGCAGACCGCGAAAACGGCCTCCTGGCCCCGGTGGGCGACATCGACGCCCTGGCCGCGCACATCCTGCGCCTGCTGGCGGACCCCTCGCTGGCCCGGCGGCTTTCGGCGGCCGCGCGGCGCAACGCCCAACGCTTCGACTGGCCCCAGGTCGCGCCCCTGCTGGCCCGGGCCTATGGCTTGTCGCTTACCGACTGATGAACATTGGCTCCACTGCAAAAAGGTCATTTCACCACGGAGACACGGAGGACACGGAGAAAATAGTGGTAGTTCACAGAGAAATTCCTCTTCAAATCTCACCTTTTTCTTCCTCCGTGCACTCTGTGCCTCCGTGTTGAAGGTTTTTTCAGTACAGCCAACATTGACAAAATAATCCGGTTATAGGCTTGGGGCGCTTCGCGCCCGCCGCCAGCGCCGGGGGATAAAGTCCCCCGGCTAGAAACAGCGCCCCTGCGGGGCTTAGCCGGATTTATCCGGCGCTGTTCTGTAGCCCGACGACTTCATCGCCGGGCGGACGTGGCGAACGCCACTATGACCGATTTAATTTGTGAACATTCATCACTCGGCCAGTGCTGCAAGCTATCTATGGGCAATCACTTGTCTCCCGTCTGACTGCAATCGATCATGGACTCCACCGCATCCTCCGATTTTCCGCGCCCGACCCGGGGCTGGCTGCTGACCCTGCTCCTCATCCTGCTGGCGGCCCTGGCCCTGCGGCTGGCCTTCGTTTACATCGCGCCCCCGCCCGAAAACGCCATCGGCGATTCAGCCGAATTCGATCTGCTGGCCCGCAACCTGCTGGCCGGGCATGGCCTCAGCTACGCCCCGCCCTGGCGGCCATCCGCCCGCAAAACGCCCCTTTACCCCTGGCTGCTGGCCCAAACCTACCGCATCTTCGGCTATGGCGTCTACACGCCCCTGCTGACCCTGCAAGCCCTGCTCGATGCACTGCTGGCCGCCATGCTGGCCTGGCTGGCGCTGCTGGCCTGGCGCAACCAACGCATCGGACTGCTGGCCGCGGGCCTTTGGGCCATCTATCTGCCCGGCGCGCAACTGGCCGCGCGCCTTCTGGCCGATTCCCTGTTCACATTTCTGCAACTCGCCGGCTTTCTCCTCTTCGTCATGGCCCTTCGTCATCCCTCCCGGGGCAGGCGGGTTGCACTTTGCGGCCTGCTTTCGGGCCTGATCTTCGGCCTGGCCTCCCTCACGCGCCCCACCTCCATGTACATCCCCCTGCTGCTGGCCCTGACGCTGGCGGGATGGTGGGCGTGGCGCAAAAAAGCCGGGGGGATCGCCGCGTTCCCCTCATCCAGACTATGGACGGCCGCCCTCGCCATGCTGCTGACCCTGACCATCACGCTGACGCCGTGGTTCGTGCGCAATTACCGGGCCTTCGATCAGGTGGTGATGGGCAGCACCCTGGTGGGATTCAACTTCTTCCAGACCCACTATCGGCTGGATCAGCCCGATTACTGGCGATTGCCGGGCGTTCGGGCCAGCACCGACGCGCTGCATCAGGCGGCAGCGGACGCGGGCCTGGATCTGGCCGCGCTCAACGAAGCGGAGCTGTTCGATTTTGGAATGCGCCGCGGCCTGGAGATGGTGCAACAATATCCGGCGCGTTTTCTGGCGCTGGCGGGATTGCGCATGGCGCAGCTCTGGTTCAATTTGGGCTTCACCCGGCATCCCTCCATGTCCACGCTGCTTTTCGCCGCGGTCAACCTGGGGCTGTTGCTGCTGGCCGTCTGGGCGGAGTGGATGGCGTGGCGACGGCGGCGCTTGCTCTTCTCGCCCGAACGCCCCCTCCCCTGGGTGATCCACGTTTCGGCCATTGCCATCTTGCTTTACTACACCACCAGCCATGCGCTGGTCATCGCGGCCGGACGCTACATCATCCCCGCCATTCCCTTTTTGGTGATCTTGGCCGCGGGCGCGCCCTGGCGCTGGCTGCATTTGAAGTCCACCCTCCGAAAATGAGCGAAGGAAGGATGTCATCTTCGCCCAAAATAGTGTAAAATGCCGTAACTGCTAACGTACCCCGGTTAACAAACCACAAAGGGCACAAAGACACGAAGAACACGAAGAAAAAATGTATGAACTTTCTCCTTTGTGTCTTTGTGTCTTAGCCTGTATTTCGCACATTAACAAGCCGAATAAAGAGACATAACGAGGGGTGAAGGCGAGGTGGAGCGCCGGAGAGGGGGGTGACGCGTCCAAAAGAGGGGGAATTGAAGGTTTTCGGACGCG
>JALWDV010000706.1 GCA_027036755.1 Anaerolineae bacterium | reverse complement strand
TTTTCTCGCCTCTTCTCAATCGTTTTGTTAATGTGCTCAGCTTGATGTCGCCATCAAGTCGCTACCACTTGCCCTCTTTTTAGCGGAAACTAAAGTTTGACGTGCTTTGCCAGGCGTTGACCATATTGAAATTGTAAAGCTGATGAAAGGACGATCTGAACCATGCCGAATATTTTAACTTTCCAACTCATTTTGGACACACCCAAATCTTTTTTGAATGCCTTCGTGTCTTCGTGGCAAAAGAGGGCGATTGGGGCCAACGACCTTAGCAGTTACGATTATTCTGACGCCGACGGGCCGCTGACCGCCGCCGCCAGCATGTCTGGATAATCGCCCATCACCATATCGACGCCCAGGTTTTTCATGCGCCGGGCCGTGGCTGCGTCGTTGACGGTCCAGGCGTGGACGCGTTGGCCGCGGGCGTGGGCTTCTTCCACCAGGGCCGGGGTGATCAGCGCGTGGTTGGGATGAAGGGCCTCGGGCTGAATGCGTTGCGCCCATTCGGGCGTCTGGACGAAGTAGGGGGCGTCGGCGCTCCACAGCGCGCCCAGCGCGATGCGCGGCTCCAGTTTGCGCACCTCCCACAAGGCCAGGGGATTGAAGGAGGAGATCATCGCACCATCGAAAAGCGCCATGCGCCGAAAGAGATCGACGAGCAGCGGGCCCACGCCGTTGAGCGCGGGGGAATCGTTGATCAACTCGAAATTCATCAACAGACGCCCGCCCACCGCATCCACCACCTCGGCGGGCGTTGGCATTTGCGCGCCGCTGAACGAATCTCCGAACCAGCTTCCCACATCCAACGCCCGCAGATCCGCAAAATCCCAGTCGCTGAGGGGGCCCGACGCGTCTTCGGTGCGCCCCAGCACGCGATCGTGGTGGATGATGAGCTTGCGGTCTCGCGTGATCTGCACATCGAATTCGATGCCGTCCGCGCCCATGTCGGCGGCCAGCTCAAAGGCGGCGATAGTGTTTTCGGGGGCGTAAGCCGATGCGCCGCGATGGGCGAACACCAGCGTTCCGTCGGGCCAGTTCATGGCGTCCTCGCAATGGGAGAGAAAGATCATCAATTCCAAATTTAGAATCCACAAGAGGCAAGGGGGCGATTTCACCCCTCCCGGCCTCCATTTGGCCCCCACCCCGACCTCCCCCGATACTCGCTGCGCTCGTGTTCGGGGAAGGGAGATGCCCATCTGCCATGAGAATTGGCAAGCCAGAGGGCTCCTCCCCCTGCAAGGCGTTAGCCGAAGCGGGGGGAGGCCGGGAGGGGGGCTTTTCGCCAGACCAAATTTGAAATTGCTGAGAGAAAGATGGTGGGGGTTGCCGATGTCTCCATTTTACATTCATCCGTGAAAAATCGGAAGTGACCATGTCGTCAGTCGTCCCTCGTCTCTTCGAATCCCACAGCATTCCAGCGCGGAGATGGGCGCGGGTTGCCGAAAAGCTGCGATCAGGGGATAATACGCGTTCAGCGACGCCCCTGGCGTTGTAATTGCTTCGAAAATAGAATGATCGCTGGTTGCCAAAGATTCGCAAAGCTGATGTTGGGCGGGTCTGCAACCGGCGTGATGCGTAATGCGTAATACGTGAGATCGTTACGCGTCACGAGTTACGCATTACGGGATTGGTTTCTTGCTCCTCCCTGGCCGCGAGGTGATTTCATTCGTATCGGCGGGCATTCGCCCATGCAGCCTGTTCTGGAAATGGCTTTCCACGTCATTTCGAGGGAGCGCAGCGACCGAGAAATCCCCTTGCAAGCGAGGAGATTCCTCCTCCCTGCGGTCGTCGGAATGATGCAACGAAAGAATCTGCGGTCGTCGGACGTTTCTGCGTTCCATCTCTTCATCCATGTCTTCTCGATCCTCTTTACGACAGCCAGCAAACCCGCTCCCCTTTTCCCATTCCCGTCACGCCATGCGCCTGGCCCGGGCTGCGTTGGGCGCGGCCTCCGCGGCCCTGTTCCTCTTTTTGTGGGATGCGCTGGTGCGCTGGCAGGATTACCCTACCTTCATTCTTCCCTCCCCCGCGGATGTGGCCGAGCGATTCCTCGTCACCCTGGCCGATGGCAGCCTGTGGCGGCACGCCAGCATCACCCTGACGGAGATTTCGGGCGGGCTGCTGCTGGGCGTCATCGTCGCCACCCTGCTGGGCTATCTGCTGGCCAAATCGCCTTTGCTGGATCAACTGGTCTCGCCCTACATCGTGGCGTTGCAATCCTTCCCGGTGGTGGCGCTGGCTCCCCTGCTGGTCATCTGGATTCATAACGCCCTGTTTCGCACCATCATCATCGCCGCACTGGTGCTCTTCTTCCCGGTGCTGGTCACCACCATCGTGGGCCTGCGCTCGGTGGAGCCGGAATTGGCGGCGGTGATGCGTTCGTTGCAGGCCACCCGCTGGCAGACCTTCATCAAGCTGGAAGTCCCCTTCGCCCTGCCCGTCTTTCTGGGCACCCTCAAGATCGGAGCCACCCTGGCCGTCATCGGCGCGGTCATCGGTGAATTCGTGGGCTCAGACCGCGGCCTGGGCTTCCTCATCAATCTGGCCCAGGGCATGTTAGACACCCCCTTGCTCTTCGTGGCCCTGTTCACCCTGGTCTTCATCGCTTTGGGCCTTTACGGCCTCGTCAGCCTGCTGGAATATCGCCTGCTGGCCTGGAAACGGGCCGAGTGAACCAGGCCCGGCGTCCGGGAACGACGCGCGGAAGACCGCGGCCGCCGGGCTCCCGTTATCTTCGTTACCCTCAATCCCCTTTCCCCCTTCTCTTTCACCTCATGTCCCGACATTTCTCAAACCCCCTGCTTCTCCTTTTGCTTTTGATGATGCTGCTGGCGGCCTGCGGCGGGGCTGCGCCCGAACCCACCGCCACGCCCGCCGCGCCCCCCGCCGAAAGCCCCGCGGCCATCCAGTTGGGCGTTGGATACATTCCCAGCGTGCAATTCGCGCCCCTTTACGTAGCCATCGAAAAGGGCTACTTCGCGGATGAAGGCCTGGCCGTGAGCCTGGAATATGGCTACGAAAATGACTTCCTCAAACTGGTGGGCGTTGGCAAGCGCAAATTCGCCATCGCCAGCGGCGATCAAATCATCCTGGGGCGGGCGCAAAAGCTCCCCGTGACCTACGTGGCCGAATGGTACGCAAAATATCCCGTGGTCGTCTTTTCGCCCGCGGAAAAAGGCGTGGAATCGTCCGAAGCCCTGATTGGCAAAACCGTGGGCGTACCGGGCCTGTTCGGAGCCAGTTACGTCGGCTGGAAAGCGCTGATCGTGGCCGCAGACCTGCCCGAAGACCAGATCAACCTGAAGACCGTCGGCTTTAATCAGGCTGCGGCGCTAAAGGAGGGCCTGGTGGATGCGGCAGTGGATTACGCGGCCAACGGCCCGGTGCAATTCCAGATGGAAGACATCCCCACCAACGTCATCGTGGTGGATGACTACATGCACCTGCCCGGCAACGGCCTGGTCACCAGCGAATCGGTCATCGCCAGCCATCCCGACCGGGTGACGGGGATGGTGCGGGCCATGCTGCGCGGCGTGGCCTACACGCTGGAGCACCCGGACGACGCCTTCAAGATCAGCCTGAAATACGTGCCCGAAGCCGCCCAAAACCTGGAGACCAACCGGGCCATCTTCGACGCATCTTTGCCCTACTGGACGCCCGCCACGCCCGACGCGCTGGGCCGCACCGATCCCGCCATCTGGCCCGCCACCGCCGCGTTCATGCAGAAGGCTGGCCTGGTGAACGAGGCGGTGAGCACCGACGGCGTCTGGACCAACGAATTCGTGGAGAAGGCGGGCGTGGGCGAATAGCCCCGCGCGCCACCGTCATTTCGACGATCTCTCCAGGTTTCCTCAGCTTCGCCCCCTCTCCGGCCCTCCCCCGCCAGTCGCTTCGCTCCTTTGCAGGGGAGGGAGCCGCTGGTTTGCAGAGCCAGGTTTTTCTTTGCCTCTTTTTTCCTTTGCGTCTTTGCGCCCCTTCGGCCTGATCCTTCACTTCGTTCAGGACAGGCTCAGGACATGCTTTGCGTGAGACATTTGCTTGTACAACGAGCCAGGATTTCATGCCCCTCCTCACCCTTTCCCACGTCTACAAAGCCTTTGGCGATCCGGCTGATCCCTTGCACGCGTTGCAGGATATCAGCTTTCAGGTGCGGCGGGGGGAGTTCGTGTGCGTGGTCGGGCCCAGCGGCAGCGGCAAATCCACCCTGCTGCGCCTGATCGCGGGCCTGCTACAACCGACCTCGGGCGTCATCGCCCTGGATGGCGAGCCCATCACCCGCCCCAACCCCCGCATCGGCATCGTCTTCCAGAACAGCAACCTCATGCCCTGGCGCACGGTGTTGGATAACGTGGCCCTGCCCCTGGAACTGCGGGGCGTCGCCCGGTCTCGCCGCCGCGAGATCGCCCGGGAATACATCGCGCTGGTGGCCCTGGATGGCTTCGAGGAGCATTATCCCCACCAGCTTTCGGGCGGAATGCAGCAGCGGGCCGCCATCGCCCGCACCCTGGCGCAGAATCCCGAGCTGTTGCTGCTGGATGAGCCATTTGGCGCATTGGACGCTTTGACGCGAGAATACCTGAACCAGGAGCTTCTGCGCATCTGGCGGCTGAAGGAGATGACGGTGATCATGGTCACCCACGCCATCAACGAGGCCGTGTGGCTGTCCGATCGCACCCTGACGCTTTCGCAGCGGCCCGGCGTCCTCAAGGCCGACATCCCCATCACGCTGCCCCGCCCCCGCACCGAGGCCCTGCTCACAGACCCCGACTATCTGGCGCTGGTCAGAACAGTGCGCTCCCACATCGACCGGCCTGTCATTCATAAATCCACCTTATGACCCATCAGCCTGACGCGATTCGCGTCGACGCCATCAGCAAGACCTACTCGGGCAAGCCGCCGGTGCAGGCGCTGCATCCTATCAGCTTTGCGGTGGGGGCTGGCGAGATGGTGGTGGTGCTGGGGCCCAACGGCGCGGGCAAAACCACCCTGTTCAAAATCCTGGCCACCCTGCTCAGGTCCGACTCAGGCGAAGCCTGGGTGGCCGGACTGCCCCTGACCCGCAGCCGCGAAGTGCGGGCCCAGGTGGGCGTCATCTCGGACCCCGACCGCAGCTTCTTCTGGCGGCTGGATGGCCGGGAGAATCTGCGCTTTTTCGCCGCATCCTATGGCCTGCGAGGCCCGGCCTTCGCCCGGCGGCTGGATGAACTGGTCGCCGCGCTGAACCTGGGCGAATTCATCACCCGCCGCGTGGGCAGCCTCTCCAGCGGACAGCGGGGACGCCTGGCCCTGGCCCGGGCGCTCTTCCATCACCCCACCGTCCTCCTGCTGGACGAGCCAACCCGCAGCCTGGACCCGGCCGCGGCCGGGGATTTCATGCGGCTGCTGGGCGATTACCTCCACCATCATCCCCGGGCCAGCGCGTTGGTTTCCACGCATCGTCTGGGCGCAGCGGCCCCCTTCGTGCGCCGCGCCCTGGTGATGAACCACGGCCGCTTGCTGGCCGACGGCCCGCCCGAAGCCCTGATGCAGCAAGCGGGCCTGCCCGCAGCCGCCACCCGCACCGAGGCCCTGGCCCGGCTTTACGCCCACTACACCGGCGCGGAGACCGAGTATGGACGTTAGCAACTGGCTGATCATGCTGTGGGCCGCGTTTCGGCGGGATGTGAAGATCGCGCTCACCTATCGCCTGGCCTTCGTGCTGCGATTCCTCAGCACCTTGTTTCAGGTGGCGGTATTCTACTTCATCAGCAAACTGGTGACAGGCTCGCCGCCCGGTCTCGAGCAGTATAACGGCAACTACTTCGCCTACGCCCTCGTCGGATTGGCCTTCTGGCGGCTCTTTGGCATCAGCCTTTCGGGATACGCGGGGGCCATCACCGAGGCCCAGCAGATGGGAACCCTGGAGGCCCAGGCCCTGCTGCCCACGCCCCTGCCCGTGCTCATTTTCGGAGCCAACCTCTGGCCATACCTCTACGCTTTCGGCGAAACTTTGACCTATCTGCTGTTGGGGTTGCTTCTGGGCGCGCCCATGGCGGGAGCCAACCCGCTGGCCGCGTTGCTCATCGCCCTGCTGGCGAGCCTGGCCATCAGCGGGCTGGGCCTGATGGGCGCGGCCATGATCCTGGTGTTCAAGCGGGGCAACGCCGTATCATGGGTGGTGGAGGCGGCCGCGGGACTGCTGGCGGGCGCTTACTTCCCTCCCGAACTTTTGCCCCCGCCCCTGCAAAAACTCTCCTGGCTGCTGCCGCACACCTACGCGCTGAACGGCCTGCGCGGGGCGCTGCTCAAGGGCGATTCGTGGAGACAGCTCGCGCCGGCCATGCTGGCGCTGCTCGCCTTTGTCATCGTCCTGCTGCCCGCGGGCGTTATCAGCCTGCGCTGGGCCCTGGGCCGAGCGCAGATCAAAGGCAACCTGGCCCAGTATTGAGTCCACTGCAAAAATGTCATTTCACCACAGAGACACGGAGGTCACGGAGAAAATGGTGGTAGTTCACGGAGAAAAACATCTCCAAATCTCACCTTTTTCTTCCTCCGTGCGCTCTGTGCCTCCGTGGTGAAGATTTTTCCAGTAGGGCCGGTGTTGATCGCTTCGCCCGACGCATCATGTCCGCATCCTCTGGCGTCCTCTACGCCCGCTCCGTCAGCCTGGCTCTGCCGCCCGCACCCAAGGCCCGGCAGCCGCTGCGCGTGCTTTCCGCGCATCGCCGCGTGCTGAACCTGGTGGATGAAGCCGGACGCATTCTGGCCGTGGTCGCTCCCGAAATCGGCGACGGGCCCTTTCACATCGTGCTGGAGCGGGCGGTTTCCTTCGACTTCGCGCGGCCGGGCGCGCAAGCGTGGCGTCGGGGGCGGGCGCTGGCGCTGGGGGATTGGCGACTCGATTGGTCCCGGGCGCATCGGTGGAATCCCGCACTGACGCCCGCAAACATCCCGGCCCGGGCATGGCGAACCCTGACCGCTTGCGTGCAGGAATCGGGTCGCTTTCGCGACCGCATGGCGGACGTGGATCGGGCTGCGGCCCGGCTGCAACGAGGCGCGGCCCTCATCGCCCAGGGCGTCGCTCGGGCCGAGGCGCACGATTTGCAGCAGGGCGCGTCTCTGCTGATGGGCCTGGGCCCGGGCCTCACCCCCGCAGGCGATGATTATCTGTTGGGCGCTCTGGCCCGGTTGCATCTGGATGATTCCCTGCCCGACCCCGCGCAACTGGGGCGATTTATCGAGGCGGACGCGATGCGCACCACGCAGCTCAGCCAGGCGTGGCTGCTGCACGCCGCGGGCGGGCGTTTCGATGCTCGCTGGCATCGTCTGCGCGACGCCCTGGCCGCGGGCGAGGGGGAAGCCATCTGCCGGGCCGCGCGCGACATCCTCAGCGTGGGCGCAAGCTCCGGGCCGCAGGCGCTGGCGGGCTTCTTGCTAACATAACGTACGGCAATTCCAAATTTAGAATCCGCAAGAAG
>JALWDV010000705.1 GCA_027036755.1 Anaerolineae bacterium | reverse complement strand
CCCCTCCCGGCCTCCCCCCGCTTCGGCTGACGCCTTGCAGGGGGAGGAGCCGCTGGTTTGCCAATCTGTTTGGCAGATGGACGTCTCCCTCCCCCGATACTCGCTGCGCTCGTGTTCGGGGGAGGGAGACGTCCATCTGCCAAACAGATTGGCAAACCAGCGGCTCCTCCCCCTGCAAGGCGCCAGCCGAAGCGGGGGGAGGCCGGGAGGGGGGCTTGTCACCCGGCAAAATTTGAACTTGCTGGATGTATTTGGAGGGAATTTGACATTGTCGAACTACTAAGATAGGCCTGCTGAGCCAACGTTCAAGACAGCGTTCGTCAGTTTTGCAGCCTTGGCCGCTGGACTTGGCCCCCACCCCAGCCCTCCCTCGCCCAGTCGCTCCGCTCCTTTGCGGGAGAGGGGGCCGCTGATTTGCAAAGCTTTTTGCAGGCGGAGAGCCCTCCCCACCGCTTGCGGGGGGGGACTGAGAGGGGCCTGCCGCAGCAGAAGCCAAGCCACCGAAAACAGACAGACTACCTTAGCAGTTACCTTGATTCTCTCATCATCTCGAAAAGAACATGGTCACGGAACGAACCCTCATCGCCATCGCCACCGATGGCAAAGGACGTCTCTGGGGCGGCCATTTCGGCATCGCTCCTCTCTATTTGCTCTATTCGCCTCAGGGCGATCTGGTGGAAGAACGCAAAAATCCTTACGGCGCAGGCCAGGGCAAGGCGCATCAGCACCATGACGACCCCAGGCTCATCATCGATCTCTTGCCCGAATGCGCGGTCTTCATCGGGCGGCGCATGGGCGAAGAGAGCAAGCGCAAGCTGGCCCAGAAATTTGGAATCGACGCGGTGCTGACCGATAAAAAAACGCCGGAAGAAGCGCTACGCGCTTATCTCGAAGGCTAACCGACCGATAGCATCAGCTTTTTCCCACACACGACACCACACACACAACTTCAGATAAGGAGGTGCATTTATGTTCGCATCCGCTCTGCTCGCCCTGCGCGAGGGGCTGGAAGCGGCGTTAGTGCTGGGCGTCATCATTGGCGCGCTCTACAAGTTCGACCGCGAGCGTCTTATCCCGGCCGTCTGGCTGGGCGCGGGCGTTGCCGGCATTCTCAGTCTGCTCGCCGCCATCGCGCTTTATCGCGTCGGCGCTGAACTGGAGGGAGACGCCGAAAAGATATTCGAGGGAACGACCATGCTGTTGGCCGCGGGCGTGCTCACCTGGATGATTTTCTGGATGAAACGCAAGTCCTCGGCCATGAGACAATCGCTGGAGCTGGAGGCTGACGTCTCAACGACTGGCAAGCGGGCGCCCTTCCTCTCTCTTTTCTTCCTGGCTTTGATTGTGGTCATCCGGGAGGGCGTCGAATTGGGCCTGTTTCTCACCGCGGCCGCCTTCTCTGTGGGCGGATCGAAGACGCTGTTTGGGGCCGGGCTGGGCCTGGCGACGGCGGCGATTTTGGGATGGCTGCTCTACGCCTCCAGCATCCAGCTCGATCTCAAGCGCTTTTTCAAGGTGACCAGCATTCTGCTGCTGATCTTCGCCGCGGGCCTGGTGGCCCATGGCGTGCATGAGTTCAACGAAATCGGCTGGATTCCGGCCGTCGTCGATCCCCTCTGGAACATCAACCATATCCTGGATGAAGCCTCGATTCCCGGCCAGCTTCTCAAAACCCTGGTCGGCTACAATAGCAGCCCATCCCTCACCGAGGCGTTGGCTTATATTGGCTATCTGGCGTTCATCGTCATCTCACTACGCTTGATGACGAACGTTCCGGCCCGGCGTCAGCCTGCATGAGAGCGTTTGGAAGCTTGCTTCCTTTGCCGGGGCGAGTTATCCCGTGCTATAATCTTGATGCTGGAATCGTCCAGTTGATTTGTCCGCCTGCGCAAAGAAGCGCACACCACCAACTCCTTGCCGCTGAGGTGCGGATATGGCAGACGCTCAAAAGGAACAAGTCCAGGCGCCCCAGGAACAAAACCCCGTCATGTTGGCGAAAATCCGGGCCGCCCAACGAATCAAGGCTCTATTCCACAAAGAAAAAGAGGCGACTATGAACGACGAAAGAGCCGTCGAAACGTTTCTGAAACTAAAGTCTCGTGAGAAAGCTCAATTTGAAAAAGGGAAGCAGTTGGAATCGCTGAAGCAAAAGGTTTGGTATATTGCGCCGCGCCCAACCATCGCGCAGATGCTCAAACAGGCGGCCTGAGCAATTCGGCGAATACAATTGAATCATTCGAAACGCCCGTCGGCTTTTGCGTCGCGGGCGTTTTTTTGCGTAAGATTGATTTGGGTGTGTCCAATTTCGGTTGGAAGCGTTCGCCACGTCCGCCCGGAGATGAAGTCGCCGGGCTACAAAACAGCGCCGGATAAATCCGGCTAGCCCCGCAGGGGCGCTGTTTCTAGCCGGGGGACTTCATCCCCCGGCGCTGGCGGCGGGCGCGAAGCGCCCCGCCAATGAACGGATTATTTTAACTTTCCAACTCATTCTGGACACACCCGATTGATTTTCAAAACAGTCCGATGGCGGGCAAGCCCGCGCCGATACCGGTGAAAGACGAGGACACGGATTGACACGGCCTTCGGTCACTGATTTTTTGAATTATCCGTGTTTTTCTATGTTCATCCGTGTTCTAGGTGCGACGGCACTTGAGCCTGTGGTAAGTGCATCGCACCTCTCGGTCGCTGCGCTCCCTCGAAATGACGTGAAGTCTCACGCAAAGACGCAAAAGCTGCCAAGAAGGGGCGTTTGTGCGACGCCTGTGCATAAACTTGCCCTTTTGCGCCTCAATGGCTACAATGCTTCAACCCTGTGCGCTTTCATTGCGCCTTTGATCTCATCTCCATCGTTTTTCAAGCAGACGCCATGAGCGGCAGCACGCCGATACGGACGAAAATTCCTCGTTACGTCATTCCGACGACTGAAGGGAGGAGGAATCTCCTCATTTGCATGGGGATTTCTCGGTCGCTGCGCTCCCTCGAAATGACGTAGGAGGGACGTGATTCGTGATGCGTGACGACCTCACGCATTACGCGTCACGCCCGTTGCAGATTCGCCCAACGTTGTCTTTGCGAACTCTCGGTAACCAGCGATTATTCTATTCCCAATCAAATTTTTATGAGCAGCACAATCAACGTCAAATCACATTCGCAACCATTCATGGGGACAAAGCTGCAACCCCGGCAGGGGGTCTCTGCCGGGGTGTTTGCGGGCCTGGGCATGTTGATCCTCTGGCTTGTCGCCGCTCGGATATGGGGGCCCGGCGCGCAAACCCTTTTGTCGAGCATGGGCGGCGTCCTGTTCAGCAGCGGCTCTCCGGCGGTGCAGATGGGCGCCGGAATCGTCATCCATTTCGCCATCTCCACAGGCCTGGGCGTGCTGTTCGCCGTCTCGCTGGATCGTCTTTCGGCGAAGGACACCCTCATCGTTTCGACTTTCTACGGTTTCACCATCTGGGTGGTATCCATCCTCATCCTTCGCCACTGGGTTCATGTGGACGCCGTTCAGATGAACCGAAGCTGGTGGGGATTTCTCGTTTTCCTTTCCTTTGGTTTTCTCCTGGGCGTTTACGCAAATCGATTCGGCCAGGCCCCTGCCGATAAATAGGAAGGTGGTTTTCATGTCAAAAAAACGGTTTGATGATCTCAGATCGAAATACGTTGTCGAGCCCGGTTCAACGGTTGATCTTTCATCCTGGAACACGGCGGAGACGGGCGAGTTCAAGACTCCCAAGCAAGGGAAAAAAGCGCTGAAGAAATATCGCAAGGCGTTGAGCAAATTACAAGAGCGGTTCTACGCCTGGGACAAGAAGGCCGTTTTGGTTGTCTTGCAGGGCATGGACACCGCTGGCAAGGATGGCACAATCCGCCATGTGATGAGCGGCGTGAATCCTCAGGGCGTTGTCGTCACGTCCTTCAAGGTTCCCACGGCTGAGGAGCTGGCGCACGATTATCTGTGGCGGGTTCACAAAGCCGTCCCCAAACGAGGCATGATCGGCATCTTCAACCGCTCTCATTATGAGGATGTGTTGGTCGTTCGGGTGCATAATCTGGTTCCGCCCGAGGTGTGGGGCCGTCGCTACGAGGAGATCAACGCGTTCGAGAAGTTTCTGACCGATAATGATGTGGTCATCCTCAAATTCTTCTTGCACGTCTCGCGCGAGGAGCAGGCTCGACGCCTGCAAGCCCGTCTGGATAATCCTGACAAGCGCTGGAAATTCAACAAAGGCGATTTGAAGGAGCGCGCCTTGTGGGATGATTACACCGCGGCGTATACGGATGCGGTGCAAAAGTGCAGCACGCCACATGCGCCCTGGTATGTCGTTCCTTCTGATAACAAGTGGTACCGCAACTACGTTGTGGGTCACATCATCACCGAAACCCTGCACGACCTCAATCCGCAATTCCCCGCCCCGGAGGAAGCGCTGGATGACATCGTCATCACTTGACACCGAGTGAGATCATGAACGCAGAACCCAAGAAATCCCGTCGTCGCCGCCGTCGTCCCCGTTCATCGGCAAAAAACAGGGCTCGATCATCCTCCAAAACCCCGGAGAAGACGCCTTCCTCCGAGGCTAAAGCGTCGTCATCGAGCGGGCGCCGCGGGCGTTCGCGTCGACGCAGTTCTGGCGGCGGAGCCAAGGCGAAGAAGCAATCACAAGAGGCTCTGACCATTCAGCGCCACACCGAAAAAGACATCTCGCCCATCAACAAGGATATTTTCATTTACACCTACACCCTGCGTCCCCGCAGTCTGCTGGATGGCTACGAGGCGGGCCCCAATGTGGCGGAAAAGATGGCGTATGAACAACCCGAGGAGCAATCTGTAATCGATTGAGCCGCCAATACCCGATGATTCAGTTCATCCGGTTGACGAGCAACCGGCCCGCCCTCCCACCGACTATCAGCGAATGCGCGGCCGCACCGATCGTCAGATGTTGTGGCTGGTGTTGGGCGGATTGCTGTTCATCGGCGGCGGGTTGATCTTTTTAATCTATGGCAAATGGGCCCTGGTCACCGGTTTGCATTGTTTGATACCGGGGGCGGGGCTCATTCTGTTTCTGTGGGGATTGTTGTCGATCATCGAGCGATGGGTGGGAGACTGAGGCTCAAAGAGTAACTGCTAACGCACCCCGGTTAACGAACCACAAAGGGCACAAAGGCACTAAGAACACGAAGAAAAAATGTATAAATTTCCCTTTGTGCCTTTGTGTCTTAGTGTTCTTAGTGGTTTTCGGGTGACGACCTTAGTAGTTACCTCAAAGCGCCATTTGCATGGCCGCGCCGATGCTGAAGACGATGAGCATCTGGCCCGGGCCATAGGTGAGCCAGACGATGTCGTGATGCAGCGGCAGGTCGAGATCGCCGAACATGGCTCCGGCCAGGATCATATCGCTGAGCAGGAAGAGGAATGCGCCCAGCGCCAGGGGGAGCAACAGGGGCTGTTGCAGGCCCGCACCCAGCGCCAATCCGGCAGTGGTGGCCAGAAGCAGCGCATAGGGCAAAGCCGCCCAATGCAGGATCGAAGGCTGCGACTGGCCGCGCATCACCAACGCGTACCATCCGCCCAGGGCCGCCAGCCAGAAGAAGATCAGCGATCCCCACACCGGGCCGGGCCTGTGGAGCGAAAAACGGTCGAGCAGAAAGAAGATGCCCGAGATATAGAACAGATGCCCAATCGCAAAAGCGCCGATGCCGCCCAGGGTTGATTTCGTGCGGCTGCGAGAGATGAGCCGGGCCAGGAACAGATCGCCAATGAAACCGAAGGTGACGCCCGCGGCCATCAGCGTGGCGTACATCTCCACGCCCGAGCCCGCGGCCGCCAGCCGCCAGCTCCATCCAGCAATCGTCAGGATGAATGATGAGGCCATGCGCGTCCAGCGGGGCATGCGGCGATTCTCGCGGGGAGAGCCAAAGATGAAGCCGCCGAACAAAAAGGCCGCCCACAGGGCCAGCAAGATGAGCAGCCACGTGCGTTGAAATGACGGAAGGATGGAGAGATTCATGGGCGTTATTGTAGCGCAAAACGCGATTGCGGGTATAATAGAGGCATGTTACCCACCGGACACATCGAATGGACCTGGGCTGGCCTGAATTTGCTCCAGCGTCGCACCGGCCTGTTCGAAGACGCTGATTATCGGCTGATAGCGCTGGCGGTGATGGCCCCGGACCTCATCGACAAGCCCCTGGCCTGGTTCGTCTTTCCCGACGCCAACGCCGCGCTCTTCTTCGGGCACACGCTGCTGCTGCATGGCCTTGTGTGGGCTGCAGCCGCGGTCGCGGGCCGATGGCGGCGCTGGCTGCCCTATCTGCTGGCCTTTTCCGCTCACCTCATCGAAGACAGGATGTGGGGGTTCACCCAGACTCTGTTGTGGCCGCTACGCGGCTGGGGATGGCATCCCTGGCGGCATGTGGGCACGCCCAACGAGATGTTGCACGCCTATCTGCAAATCATCGTGCAGGAGCCGATTTTGATCGCGCTGGATGTCATCGGCGCGGGGCTTCTGCTCTGGTTCTTGTGGGATCGCAAGCTGTTGACGCGCGAACGGCTTCTTCGCTTCTTCCGCACCGGACGCCCGCCCGCCGATCCCGTTCCCGCGGAGCAGAGAATATGAGAGTCATCGCTGGCAGGGCCAAGGGACGCAAGCTGGAATCAGTTCCGGGCGACGCGGTGCGCCCCATCACCGATCGCGCCAAAGAGGCGTTGTTCAGCATTCTGGGCGACGAGGTGCGCGGCGCTCGGGTGTTGGATATGTTTGGCGGCACCGGGTCGGTGGGGATCGAAGCGTTGAGCCGGGGAGCCGAGCATGTCACCTTTGTCGAACGCTACAAGCCCGCGCTGCGGGCCATTGGCCGCAACCTGCAGCACACGCGCCTGGTGGATCGGGCCTATGTGGTGCGGGGCGACGCGTTCAAATATCTACGGAGACAGAATATCGGGCCTTTCGACATCATCTATGTGGCGCCGCCCCAGTACAAGGGGCTGTGGCTGGACGCTCTGAAGATCATCGACGCCCGCCCGGGCCTGCTCACGCCCGAGGGCCAGGTCATCGTGCAGATCAACCCCATCGAATACCAAGAGCCCGCCCTCGACAATCTGAAGCGTTTCGACACGCGCACGTATGGCAGCGTGCAGTTGGATTTCTATGCGATGAACGTCGAGGATGCGGAGGACAAGCAGTAGCGATTTGTAACTGTGTAGCTCTCATGTCAGACCTTGCAGGCAATATCCGCCAACAGGCGACATGGCCAAGGCCGTAAAACGTCAAGCGTCAAACGTCATCCTGCTGTAACCAACAATTTCAAATTGGGTTCGGAGACAAGCCCCCCTCCCGGCCTCCCCCTGCAAGGCGTTAGCCGAAGCGGGGGGAGGAGCCGCTGGTTTGCTAATCTGTTTGGCAGATGGACATCTCCCTCCCCCGAACACGAGCGCAGCGAGTATCGGGGGAGGGAGATGTC
>JALWDV010000704.1 GCA_027036755.1 Anaerolineae bacterium | reverse complement strand
GCCCCCCCCCGCTCCCCAGCCGGATGCGTCATCCGGCGGCCCGGCGCCGCAAACGCCCCGCCGCGCCCGGCGCTCGCCCGATGCCAACCGGCTCGCCGAGGTGAAACCAGCGCGGGCCTGCACCGCCTCCGCCTGTCAATTGTAATGCCGTGTAACTTTTAGCGCCTTTACTTTGAGGCAGACACTTTATCGACGCTTCTGCCCGCAACTTTAACCAACAACCGTAGTGCGGTGTTTACCGATTCTGAGTCTGGAAATATCTCGACTACATCTGGCGCTAATACAACCACATTACTGCCTTGAGCGAATCGTTGCACATATTTTCCGCGCACACCCTGGCTGAAATCATAATCATCCAGCATATCGGGATCGCGTTTAGAATTAAGCTGTTTCTTCATAAGTTTTTCTTTCATGTGCGTTAGCCACACGGGCGCTAATAATTCGTATTGTGTCCTTCCGATCAGTATGCACGACAACGAGTAGTCGCTGGCGCATGGATTGTCCGATAATGATAAAGCGTTCCTCTATTTCTGAATGCAAGGGATCTGGAATCGTGAGTGATAAGGGATCGGTAAAAACAGTGGAGGCTTCTTCAAATGTCACGCCGTGCTTACGTTGGTTGATTCGGGCTTTATTTGGGTCCCATTCTACGGTGACTTTCATCGCAATACGTTTTTTGGGCATGGTTCAGATCGTCCTTCCTTCATCTTTACAATTTCATGTGGTCAACGCCTGGCAAAACACGTCAAACGTAAAGCGTCAAACGTCAAACCGTGGCGAAAAGGCTCTTTTTGACGTTTGACGTATGACGTTTGACGGAGAAATTGTAAAGATGGTTTTGAATGAGAATGAACCATGCCGTTTTTTGTTGATGATAAGGCCTTACTTCGTCTTTTTCGGGATTGCAGGCGCTAGTCCGTCACCATGAGAGCGTTTGTTAGCGTTGTTGGGGTTGGATGATGATGGGATGAGAAAGACCGGTAGGCGGGTCGCTTAAGCAGTGCTGTGGGATAATGTTCGTGGTTATCGGTCATTGTCATCGCTAGTCGCATTCTACACCACCAAGCCCGCTTGCGCAACCCGCTAGGCCCGCCGGCTTTGAGCTCGACGACCACTCCTCCGCTCCCCAGCCGGATGCGCCACCCGCCCGCCACCGCAACCGCCACCGCCCGCGCATCATGCGTCCGGCAAACAACGCTCCCAGCCTTACAACGCATCCATCTGTGACAACGCTTCAACGTCTATCAAGTCTTGCGGACGCCCAGACGCCAGTTTGGCTTTGATCAGGTCTTTTCGTGAGATGAAAAGGACGGATAAATCATCAAAGTCCACCTCCTGCCGTTTTTGCCAAGCCGTCTCGAACTCCAAACCGGGAATTCCCATGAGCACATCGACGCGCACTGGCGGCACACCCATCTGATAAAAGTAGCCTTCCTCGGCAAAATCTTCGGCTGTCAGTCCGACAAGTGGGGCTCCAAATTCTCGCAGCGCCGCGTAGACCGCTTCAGCATTGGCTGGATCTGTGCTAATCCACAAATCAAGGTCTTTGGTGTAGCGAGGTTCGGTGTATTGGACAACAGCATACCCGCCAATCACCAAGTATCTAACGCCGTATTTGTTGAAAAGTCTCAACAGATCGCTGAAGTCGGAGTTGACGAACATCTATGCCCTTGACCTTACTCGCATGAACGACCAATTCCCAAGTTGCATCAAAGCGGGCCTGGGGCGTTTGTTTACGCCAAAATTTTAGATCGAATGACCGGTCAAGGTCTTGGATTCGGCCTCGCCGCTCGATAAATCCTGTACGTATCATGATTGGCATTATAGCACATGTGCTTAATATTCGCTAGCCCGCGCATCACCCGTCCGCCAACCAGCTCCCGCTCCCCAGCCGGATGCGCCACCCGCCCGACACCGCAAACGCCCAACGCCCGCCAAAATCTCCCAATCCTAAATTCCAAATCCACAATCCACAATCCCAAATCCCCCTACGCCACCTCCATCCACGCCCGACCCCAGTCATCCTCCCGCCACACGCCCGTGACCACGGTGGGCTGCCACAAGGGCGGCAAGGGCGCGCTTTCATCCGCGGGGATGGCGATGACGTAATCCCGTTCATCGCCAAAATAAAAACCCTCGCCGCCCGTCCAGCCGGGCAGACGCACGCCCGCGGTTTGCAGCCGAGGCCCCGGCTGCGCCCGCACCTGCGTCAGCGAGACCAGGCCCGCGGGCAGGGTGGGGCGGGCCAGCGCCAGGGGATGCACGCTCATGGGCAGGCCCAGAATATGACGCTCCCAAGCCAGCCGCTGCGCCGGGGTTTCAGGCTCGGCGTCCGGGGTCAGAAAGTCGAACGCCAGTTGCAGCGCGCCCCGCTTCGCGCCCGGCAATTGCGCCAGCAGAGCATTGCGACTGGCTGCAAGACCATCCAGCGCACCGCATTTGATCAGATTCTCCAGCTCCCGGCGCTGGAGCTGCACACGCGCCAGCAGATCACTTAGCGAAGCGTAAGGTCGCCCCGCCTCGATGGCGGCGATGGTCGACGCCCGCAAATCTCGCACCGCTCCCAGGCCCATCCACAGCACTGGTGCATCCCCCTCGAAAGCCAGGGTGAAGCGGCGAGCGCTGTGGTTGATGTGCGGCTGCCGCACCGAGATGCCCAACCGCCGCGCCTCGGCCATGTAGATGGCGGGATGATGAAAACCGCCCCGCTCCCCCAGTCGCGCCGCCATGTAGGCCGCGGACCAGTGCGCCTTGATGTAAGCCGAGCGATAACTCACATCCGCATACGCGGTGGCGTGCCCCTGATTGAAGCCATACCCGGCAAAGGCCCGCACCTGCTCCCACAGCCTCTGCGCCTGGCCCGCGCTGAACCCCGACCGCTGCTGACACCCGTCGATGAACGCCTGCTGCAAGGCCGCCATCTCCTCGGGCCTGAACTTGCTCATGCCCCGGCGCAGATGATTCGCATCCTCCCAGCTCAGGCCCGCGATCTCCGTGGCCACCCGTAAAATCTGCTCCTGATAAATCAGCACCCCCTTGGTGCGGCCCAAAATCGGCTCCAGGGATGGATGCAGATAACGCACCCGCTCCTCGCCCCGATAACGGCGCACAAAACTCGCGGCCATGCCACCCATAGCCGGGCCCGGCTTGAACAAAGCGTTGGCGATAGCCAGATCCGCCACCCCTCGCGCCCGCAGCTTGCGCAACGTGCGCTGAGCGCCGCTGGATTCACACTGAAACACCCCCACCGTCTCGCCCCGGCTCAGCATCTCGCCGGTCAGCGCATCCTCGGGCGGGATGCGCTCCAGCCGGAAATCGGGATCGAAATGCCTGCGCACCAACTGCGCGGCCGCATCCAGCACCGAAAGCGCCCGCACCCCCAGCATATCGATCTTGCTCAGGCCCAGACGCTCCGCATCCCGATGATCATACTGCAAGATCAGCAGGCCCTTGGCCGACCACTGCACCGGTGCGTAATCCACCAGAGGCCCGGGCGTAATCACCGTGCCGCCCGGATGCACGCTGAGATGATGGGGTTGTCCCACGATGTCCGCAGCCAGACGCAGCGCCCGCACCCCCGCCGCATCGCCGAGAGCATCCGCCACCTCCGTCAGACTTTTGCGTTTGCGCCTGTCGCCAGGATGCCTGCTGCGGGGCACATGCTTCATCAGCGCATTCACCACCTCCTCATCCAGCCCCAGCGCCTTGGCCGTCTCGCGCACGGCCGAGCGGGGCCGCATAAGACTGATCGTACAGACCAGCGCCACCCGGTCTTCGCCATAGCGGCGACGAACATAAGCCAACACCTCATCCCGCCGCCGACTGCCAAAATCCAGATCGATGTCGGGCGGATCGCGCCGCGCCGGATTCAGAAAACGCTCGAACAGCAAATCGTGGCGAATGGGATCCACCGTGGTGATGCCGATGACATAAGCCACGAGAGAATTGGCCACGCTCCCCCGGGTGCTCACAGGAATCTGCTCCTCGCGGGCGTAACGCACCACATCCGCCACCACCAGAAACAACGGCGCGAAGCCATGCCGGGCGATGGCCTCTAACTCATGGTTCAGCCTTTGGTGGATAGCAGCATCCGCGTCGCTCCCGTAGCGTCGCTGCACCCCCTCCCTGGCCGCCCGCTCCAGCAGCGCATCCGGTGACGACGGAGGCGGCGCGGACGCGCCAGGGGCCCCGCCGACTGGAAGTCGGTGGCCAGGGGCCTTTGGCCGCTCGTCGGCCTGCGCCGACGGTTTGTCCGCAGACTCGCCCGGGTTTCCGTCCCCGCAGGGGGGCGGGCGGCGGGACGCCCCGAGACCCGAATTCATTCGGTGTGTGGCCGCTCCCCAGCCGGATGCGCCATCAGCTCCCAAGCCGGATGCGTCATCTGCTCCCCAGCCGGATGCGTCATCCGGCGGCGTGGGCCAGATGGGCCGGCCATCGGGCAGCGCAGGCCCGCAGCGGGCCGCGATAGCGTCGCTTTCGGCCAGAGCCTGGGGCCAACGCGCGTAGCGCGTCGCCAGATCCTCCGGCCCCAGCCAGTGCAGCGCGATGCGCTCATCCCCATCATCGGGCAGCGCCCGAGCCGGAACCTCCTCCAGGCGGCAATTGTGATCGATGGCCGCCAGCAGCCGCAGCCGCGGGCGATGCTCCGGCTGCATGATGTAGACCGGATGCACCGCCGCCGCGGGCACGCCAAAACGCCCGCCCAGATCAATCAAAGCATCCAGCAGCGCGTCATCTTCGGAACGATGCCATTCCAGAGCCAGATAGCTGTTCTCATCGAAAATGCCCGCCAGCCGGGCCAGCCGCCGGGCCGCGCGACGTTCATCCCCCAAACGCAGCCAGCGCTTCTGGACTTCGGCGCGGGCTGGCGAAAGATGCTCAAGGCCGCGCGACGTTCATCCCCCAAACGCAGCCAGCGCTCCAGCCAACTGCGACGCCCGCCAAAAATGCCGATGACGCCATCCCTGCACTCGGCGAGATCATCCAGCGAAAGCCCCTGCTGCAAACGCTGCTCCCTGTCGGGATAACCTTGCAGACGAGAGCTCAGACGTGACAGGCTGCGATACCCCGCCCGGTTCATCGCCAGCAGCGTGACCACGCCCGGACTCAGCGCATCGGCGCGGGGAAAGTCGGCCGGCGGGGTCAGCGTCAGGGTCATCCCCACGATGGGCTGCACCCCCGCGGCCTCGCAGGCCCGGGCGAATCGCACCGCGCCATAAAGCGCGTTGGCGTCGGTCAGCGCCAGATGCGTGAAGCTATCGGCCGCGGCCCGTCGGGCCAGGTCCGCCACCGCGGGCGTCGCCCCCAGCAACGTAAAATGCGAATGAACGTGCAGCGGAACCGGGCTCATTTTTTCAGGTCGAGTTGATTCGTCGCGGATGACGCTGATCGTGCGGATATTCGCGGATTTTTTCTGATTGACTCCACTGCAAAAAGGTCATTTCACCACGGAGACACGGAGGACACGGAGAAAATAGTGGTCGTTCACAGAGAAATTTCTCTCCAAATCTCACCTTTTTCTCCCTCCGTGCGCTCTGTGCCTCCGTGTTGAAGGTTTTTTCAGTACAGCCCTGATTTTATCCGCGAGCATCAGATGTGTCTGCGTTCCATTACTCCCCGCCCTCCTTTTTGCGCCCGCCCCAGATGCGGACGATGACATAGGCGATGAGCGCGAAGAGGAAGAAAATCAGCAGCATCCAGGCCAGGGCCTGCAGGGTTTCGATGATGGTGCAATAGACCTCCAGCACCCAGCGCTCAGGCGTTAGCGTCAGTTGATAGCCGGGCTCCACAATTCCGTCCGGCAGCTTGGTCTCGGGCTGGGGCAAGTAGCGTTCGAGTTCATAGATGCGCACGCCGCCAGAAACGCCCACCACGTAGATGGCGAACTTCATATACCGCGCCCAGGCCCCCGCCATCTCCGGCCCTACGATGCGATCCAGAATGATGGTGATGGGCCTGTCGAAGGCGCGGGCCACCAGCCAGGAAACAAAGGTCGCCACCAGCAGGGTGACGATGAGCAGTGCGAAAAACATAATCGTACCTCCTCGAGAACGACCATCGCTGATTGACTTGCTTCGGCAAGGTTCATTCTCTCCCAAAACGATCCTTACAATTTCCCCGTCAAACGTCATACGACATACGTCAAAAAGAGCCTCTTCGCCACGCATTGACGTTTGACGCTTTACGTTTGACGCGCTTTGCCAGGCATTGAACACATGAAATCGTAAAGATACAGGAAGGACGATCTGAACCATGCCTTTGCTCTTATTTTAGCACATTTGGTTTGCTTTGTGGATGGTGGTGTTGAAGGCAATCATTTTGCGGGGCGTTTTCATCCCCTTGCAAAGAGAATGCCACCATGTCTATAATTGACACAGGCCGAGGTTATCCTCACTAATTTCGCAGGGAAATTGTTTGCCATGAACGAAGAGCGCCCTTCCCGCACCATGCATATCCTGACCAACCTCTGGGGAAAATCAGAGATCGTTATCTATGTTTTCATCGGATTGACGCTGCTCATTGCGGCGCTGGGAGGATTGGGGCAACTCTGGATGTCGTATGTGATCCCCTGGATGCAAGGGCGCATTCCATTGGACATCTTGCAGGTGCTGGATAGCCTGCTCCTCATCTCCATGCTGGCCGAGATTATGCAAATGGTGAAGATATCGGTGATGCAGCGTCGGCTCTCCAGCGAACCCTTCCTCATCGTGGGCCTCATCTCCGTCGTGCGCCGGGTGTTGATTATCACCGCGGAAGGTTCGCGGTTGGCTTCGGGCGATCTCAAAGTCAAGGAACGGGCCTTTGAGTTGATGATGATCGAGCTGGCTATTCTGGCGCTGCTGCTCATTGTGTTGGTGTATGGCATCAAAAGCCTGCGTCAGCAGCGATTGGATGAGGCCCGTCGCCTGCGGGAAGAACGTCGCGATCATCCGGAAGACACGCCCGATTTGGGCCAGGTGCTGGGGAATTTGGAATGACGCCAGGAGCTCTGGCTGGACGATTTCTTTGATCGCCCTTCGCGTCTTCGCGGCTTTTGATGGGAAAGACGTGAGTTGCACACAAATTCGTTGTAACATTTGCCGGGGCTGGCGGTTAATGGGATGTGAGGGCTGAAAAAGGCCCGCTCGAAACACTGAAAAATCACCATCCCACAAGGAGACTCAACTCATGTCTATTTTCACTGCAAAAACCCTCTCCATCCTCGCCTTTTCCGCGGCCCTGTTCGCCGCCCCTGTCGTCGGCAACGCCGAGCTGCCCGAAAGCGTCAGTCAACTCCTCGGCGGCCAGCGAACCGCCATCGAAACGCCCCAAACGCCGGATGTCGGGACGCCCGACGGCGATTTCCAGATGGCCGAAGTCCCCGCCGTTCCTGAAACCGGCGACTTTGCAGGACAGCCCAATGCACCGCAAGCGCCACAGCAGGCTGAGATGCCCGAGGACGCCGCCATGCCGGTGGCGCCCGAAATGCCCGAAACGCCCGCCGTTCCCCAAATCCCCCAGCAGCCGGGCATGGATCAGCAACCTGAAACGCCCGTCATGCCCGAGACGCCTGCGGCTCCGGTAGCTCCCGAAAACCCCGCAGCGCCTGTCTCGCCCGAGATGCCGACTGCTCCGGCGGCTCCCGAAAACCCCGCAGCGCCCGTCGCACCTGAGACGCCGGCCGCCCCGGTAGCGCCTGAAAACCCCGCAGCGCCCGTCGCACCCGAGACGCCGGCCGCCCCGGTAGCGCCCGAAAATCCCGCCACGCCGGCCGCCCCCGCTGTTCCGTCCGTCCCGTCTGCGCCTCAGACGCCCGCCAATCCCGCTCCGCAGCCGCCGAGCGCTCCCAGTGCGCCGAGCGTCCCCAGCATGCCCGGAATGCCTGGTCACTAAAACGGTTTTCAGCGTAACGAATCGGGATGAGATGGCATCTGACAACTATCGCCATCTCATTCCCATTCCTTTTCATCACTCATGCCAGATACTGTAGCAGTCGACGAACGAACCTGGATAAGCCAGGCGCAGCAAGGGGACGCTCGGGCCTTTGCGAGGCTTTATGACGAACATGTGGATGCCATCTATCGTTATATCGCGATCCGCGTCCCCTCGCAACAACACGCGGAGGACCTCACAGAAGAGGTTTTTTGGCGGGCCTGGAAAGCCATCGAGCGTTATCGACCGGAACGGCCCTTTCGGCACTGGTTGTATCGCATCGCCCATAATCTGGTCATCAATGACGCCAGGCGGGACGCCCGGCATCGCTCTTACGAAATGATGACCGAAACGGGACAGACATTTCTGGACGATGGGCCGTCGCCCGACGAAGATATCCTGCGCCAGGAAAACATCCAGCAACTGCGTCAGGCCCTGGCCACCCTTTCGGATGATGAACAAACGCTGCTAACCATGCGCTTTTTTGAAAACGCCACGTATGAAGAGATCGCTCCTATCTTGCAGAAAAAACCGGGCGCACTGCGCGTCCTCCAGCATCGAGCGCTGAAGAAACTCGCCATCAAACTCGCCCCCATGAGAAAAGCAGCCGCATGAATGAAAACGACATCCTGGAATCCTGTCTCGAAGTTCTGAAACAGGGCGCATCCCTGGCGAGTTGCATGAAAAACTATTCCGAGCTCAGCAACGAAAGCCTCCAGATTTTGCGAGCCGCCGTTCGGCTTCACACTGCAGGAGAACATCTGACGCCAACGTCCGATTTCAAACATCGGGCCCGCGGCAACCTCATGCGGCGCATCGCAGCCGAGCAAAGAAGGGGCATGGCCGCAGCGCCCGCATGGGATATTAGTCTGCGCCAGCGCTGGCAGGCTTTTTGGGCCAGCCTTTTATCGCCGAAAATGCAGTGGCAACCGTCGGCCGCGATCATTGCGTTGGTCCTCTTCCTGGCCCTGGGGGCGGGCGTCGTCACCGCCGCCCAAAAGGCCGAACCTGGCGATCTGCTCTACCCCATTCGGCGTCTGACCGCTCAGGCGGGCGCAGTGCTGAGGCGGGATGAAGAGACGCCGTCCATCCCAAAAACGCCCGCCGTCACCCCCACGCCCACCCTGCAACACGGCCAGCCTGCCGCCACCATTTCGGCTACGCCCCAAACGCCCGCGGGCAGCGTCCCATCTCCCATCCCCACCCTCGAACAACCAACGCGCACTATCGTTCCGAATACGCCCGTTCCTCCCACCGCCTTGCCGACGGCTACGCTTCCGGCCACGCCAACCCTGGCTCCCATCGTGCCGCCGCTTCCCACTCGCACATCCATGCCTGGCTCGCCATCGCCCACATCGCCGCCGACGATAGCGCCAACGCTTGCACCCACCATGTCGCCAACAACGGCTCCGACGATTGCGCCGACCAGACTTCCCCCCACGGCCACGATTGCGCCACCCACGGCGACTGCGCCTTCACCGACCGTTACAATTGCGCCGCCTACGGCGACTGCGCCTCCGCCCACCGCCACGATTGCGCCGCCCACGGCGACTGCGCCTCCGCCCACCGCCACGGCTGCACCGCCCACGGCTACGCCGCGTCCCACCATGGCGCCGCCCACGGCGACCCCTGTCCCCACCATAGCTCCCACGCAACCGGCGCCAACGCCGCCATCGTGGCCATAACCGCCCGAAACACGCTGCCAAAACGCCCGCAGGATAGCCCCGCGGGCGTTTTTGATTCGCGGGTGTTCGATTTCGGTTGGAAGTTGGCAGGCGGGACGACGCAGGTCGCCCTTCAGCCTGCCGGGCTCCTGCCAAAATCTGATGTCCCCATTGCATTTGCAGAGAAAAACCAATCCTGTTTATAATTCCTGCAAGCAGAAGATTGTCCACCAGGAAGCCGTTTATTATGAACGAAGAGCCGCCATCCCGCACCATGCAGTTGACGTCAAAAACCTGTGGCATCTCTAGCATCGACGGTGGACATGGATAGCGACATCATCATCGTTGGCGGCGGCCCGGCCGGCCTTTCCACCGCTTTGCATCTCGTGCAAAAGAACCCGCAATGGGCCGAGCGCGTGCTCGTGCTGGAAAAGGCCGTCTATCCCCGCCCAAAACTGTGCGGAGGCGGCGTCACTCGTCCCGGCCTCGATATTCTGACCGGGCTGGGCCTTTCGCTCACGCCGCCGCACGTGTGGGTGAAGGATGTGTTTTTTCGATATCGCGACCTGGCTTACAAGCTGGAAAGCAATCCCGCATTCGCGGTGGTGTCGCGACAGATCTTCGACGCCTGGCTGGCGGACGAAGCGCGGAAGCGAGGGATCGCCATCCGCGAAGGCGTGGAGGTGATCGATGTCCGGGCGGATGAGGCGGGCGTGACTGTATTCACGACGGGCGGGCGACTTCGATCGCGCGCCCTGGTCGCCGCGGACGGCTCCAACAGCATCGTGCGGCGCAAGCTGAAATGGGGAGCGGGCCGCAAGGCGCTGCTGCTGGAAGTCATCACCCCGGCAGGCGAAAACGAGGAATATCTCATTCGCGGCGCAGCAACATTCGATTGGAGCGTGTTGGATGACGGGGTGGAAGGCTATTACTGGGATTTCCCTACGCCATCCGAGAATGAAGCGCAGCAGATCAATCGCGGCGTGTTCCATAGCCGGGTGTACGCACACCGTCCCCGGCCCCCTCTACGCCAGGCATTGGCGCAGATGTTGGCGATTCGGGGCCTGAACCTGGACGATTATCCGCTGAAAGGACATCCTATCCACTGGTTTTCCCCGGGCGACGCGCTTGCTCGCCCCCGCGTTTTACTGGTGGGAGACGCAGCCGGCGCTGATCCGCTGCTGGGCGAAGGCATCAGCTTCGCGTTGGGCTATGGTCAGGTGGCTGCCGACGCATTGGACGCGGCTTTTGCCACGGGCGAGTTCCGTTTTGCAGATTATGACCAGCGAGTGCGGGAGCATTGGCTGCTCAAACAACTGCTCGCCCGTCATCTGGGCGCGGCCATCGCCTTTGGCAGCATGCGTTATGACTGGGTGGAGCGTGGATTGTGGCGAATCGCACCCGGCCTCTTCCGCATCATGGCCCAAATCCGCCCCGATTACTTCCCCCTGGATAACCGCCAGATGACGCCCGTTTCTGACGATTGATCCGGGTGGGGCGCATTTCGATTGCCGGAAGTCGAGAAGGAACCGCAGACCTGCCGTCATTATTTTGACAAATCCCCCAATAACCTTATAATCTTCTTTGCATCCACCAAAGTTAGCTGGATGACGTTGCATTTCTTCCGTCCAACTCAAAAAAGGAGGCGCCAACATGAAGAAGTATTTGCTGGTTTTCATTCTCGTTCTTGCGTTCGGTTTCATTTTGGCAGCCTGCGCTGCGCCTGGAGGGGGCGGCGGTGGCGACGTTGTGAAAGTCGGAGCGGTGTATCCCTTGTCTGGGGCCACGGCGTCCACCGGGGAAGATTTGAAGCAGGGGGTGGAGCTGGCGCTGGAGATCGTCAACAACAAGCATGATGACCTGAATCTGCCCATGGCCAAGGAGGAAGGGGTGCTCAAGGGCAAGAAACTGGAAGTCGTCTTCGCAGATCACGAAGGCAAGCCCGACAAGGGCAAGGCCGAGGCGGAGCGCCTCATCACCCAGGAGAAGGTGGTCGCCCTTTTCGGCAGCTACCACAGCTCGGTGACCAAGACCGCGTCCCAGGCGGCAGAGCAGGCGGGCATTCCCTTTGTCAACGCCGAATCCACCAACGCCAAACTTTCTGATCGCGGCTTCAAGTGGTTCTTTCGCACCACGCCCCACGATGGCACCTTCGCCGAAAACGCGTTCCAGTTTATGAAGGACCTGAACGATGAGAAGGGCGCGGGCCTGAAGACGGTGGCCCTGGTCTACGAGAACACCGACTTCGGCAAGGGCTTCGCCAACCTGGCCAAGGGCTTTGCCGCCCAGTACGGCTTCGATGTGGTGGAGGAAATCACCTATCCCGCCAAGACCCAGAGCGTGAGCGCAGAGGTGCAGAAGCTGAAGGCCGCCAATCCCGACGCGGTCATCTTCGTCTCCTACGTCTCCGACGCCATCCTCTACATGAACACCATGAAAGACATGGGCGTTGCGCCCAAGCTGGTGTGGGCCAACGACGCCGGTTTCATCGCCAGCGGCTTCCTGGAAAATCTGGGCAAGGATGGCGAGTTCATCACCAGTCGCGAGGTGTGGGCGGCCGACCTGGCCCAGGCCCGCCCCCTGGTGGCCCAGGTGAACAAGCTTTATCACGACAAGTACGGCGAGGACATGAACGGCAACTCGGCCCGGGCCTTCACCGGCATGTTGGTGCTGGCCGACGCCATCCACCGCGCCGGCTCCACCGACCCGGCCAAGATCCAGGCTGCGCTCAAAGCCACCGATATCCCCGGCGATCAGCTCATCGTGCCCTGGAAAGGCATCAAATTTGGGGATAACGGACAAAACACACTGGGCAGCGGTATCGTGGTGCAGGTGCTGGATGGCAAATACACCACGGTTTGGCCCTTCGACCTGAAAGCAGCAGACATCGTCTTCCCCTTCCCGGCCTGGGATGCGCGGTAAGACTCACGCCATGCTGGCCTGGCTGGCAACCGCTGGCCAGGCTTGTTCCGTAAATAGGTCTCACGCAAAGTCGCCAAGGGCGCAAAAGGAAAAAAGTTTTGCGCCGCGGCGGAAGTGTGTTCCGCCGCCGGGGGTTGAACGCCAGACCGCAGCTCTAAAAGCATGGCGTAAACCCGCCGGAACGCAATTCCGGCTGGGCGCATAGCCGGTGTGACCGCCGCCATTTTCATTCCTTATCGGTGCGCTGCCGCTCATGGTGTCTGCTTCATAAATAGGACGCGGACGAACGCGGATGAACGCGGATAAATCATAAAAGATCTGTGACCGAAGGCCGTGTAAATCCGTGTCCGCATTTCTTTCACTCATCTCTCCCCATCACCGAAACTCACCCACCATGACCGACCTCATGCAAGTGCTGGCCAGTGGCGTGCTCATGGGCCTGGTCTACGCACTTATATCTCTGGGTCTCACCTTGATCTGGGGCGTGGTGGAGATCGTCAACTTTGCGCATGGCGATTTCCTTATGCTGGCCATGTACCTGGCCTTCACCATCTACGCCGCTTTTCACCTGGACCCGCTTATTTCTTTGCCGCTGGTGGTCATTGCCCTGGCCATCTTCGGCGTCATTATCCATAAATTTGTCATCCGCCCGGTGCTCAAGGCCCCCATGCTGGCGCAGATTTTCGTCACCTTTGGGCTGATGATCTTCCTGCGGGGCATGGCCCAATTCATCTGGGGCCCAGATTACAAGGCCATCCCCGACCCCCTGGTCTCGGGCAGCGTTCAGATCGGGGGCGTGTACCTGAGTTTGCCGCAGATGGTGGCCGGGGTGGGCAGCGTGCTGGGCGCGGCGATCATCGCCTGGATTGTGTATCGCACCGAACTGGGGCGAGGGCTGCGCGCGGTGGCGGAAGACCGGGAGGCGGCCAGCCTCATGGGCATCTCTCCCGAGAAGATGTATATCGCCACCTGGGCCCTGGGCGCAGGCTCATTGGGCATTGCCGGGGCGCTGCTGGTCAACTTCTTCTACGTCTTCCCCGAAGTGGGAGGCGTATTTGGCCTGCTGGCTTTTGTCACCGTGGCCCTGGGCGGATTTGGCAGCGTGGCCGGGGCATTCATTGCCGGCATCATCATCGGCCTGGTGCAGATGAGCGCGGGCTTCTTCATCGATCCCGCCATCAAGGACATCCCGGTTTATCTCATTTACCTTTTGGTGGTCGTGCTGCGACCCCAAGGCCTGTTAGGAGAGTTTTGACATGGCGCGACGCATCCCCCGGCAGGCGTGGGCGTTGGGCCTCTTCTTGCTCATCCTGCTGCTCATCCCCCTGGCAATCACCAATCGCTATTGGATGAACTTGCTCATCACCACTTTCATGTTCGTCTCCCTGGGCCAGGCCTGGAACTGGGTGGGAGGCTACGCCGGGCAGATTTCCTTTGGCCACGCCGCGTTTTTCGGCCTGGGCGCTTACACATCCACCCTGTTGCTGACCAAATTCGGCGTGAATCCCTGGTTGGGAATGCTGGCGGCCGGGGTCGTGGCCATTGCCGTGGCCTTCCTCATCGGCTGGCCCGTTTTCCGCCTGCAAGGCCACTATTTCGCTATCGCCACCATCGCCCTGGGCGAGATTCTGCGCATCGGCTTCGATAATTGGGAATGGGCCGGCGGCGCTTCGGGCATCGAGCTGCCCATCATGGAATCCTCTTTCCTCCATTTCCAATTCTTTTCCAAGGTTCCCTACTACTTCATCGCCCTGGCCCTGGCACTCATCACCTATGGCATCACCTGGTGGATGACGAATTCGAAGGTCGGCTATTATCTGCGGGCCATTCGCGAGGACCAGGACGCGGCCCGGGCCCTGGGCGTGAATCCCACCAAATACAAGTACATCGCGCTCATGCTCTCCGCCATGATCACCGCGTTCGTGGGCACCTTCTACGCCCAATACATCCTCTTCATCGATCCCGCCAGCACCATGGCCCTGGATCTGTCCATCCTCATCTCCCTGGTGGCCGTGCTGGGCGGCGCGGGCAGTTTTTTGGGGCCCCTGCTGGGCGCGTTCCTCCTCATCCCCATCAACGAACTCACCCGCTCCTTTTTGGGCGGCGGCGGTCGCGCCTACAACCTCATCATCTACGGCGCACTGATCATGGCCATCGCCATCTGGCAGCCGGGCGGGCTGTGGGAATTGCTGGAACGCTGGCGCAAGCGACGTCGCGGGCGCAAGCAGGAGGTGACGCATGAAGCTGCTTGAAACCAGGGGATTGACCAAACGCTTCGGCGGCCTGCTGGCCAACAATAACGTCGATTTCTACGTAGACAAGGGCGAGATGGTGGGGCTCATCGGGCCCAACGGCGCCGGCAAGACCACCTTCTTCAACGTCCTTACCGGATTCTACAAGCCCGATGGCGGCCAGGTGCTGTTCAAAGGCCAGAGCGTGGGCGGAAAATCGCCCGAATGGCTTTGCGCCCGCGGGCTCACCCGCACCTTCCAGGTGGTGAAAACCCTGAAAGGCATGAGCGTGCTGGAAAACGTGATGGTGGGCGCATTCGTCCACGCCCGCAACGCCAGCGAGGCCCGGCGCAAATCGGAGGAGATTTTGCGTTTCGGCGGGCTGTACGAGAAAAAGGACATGCAGGCGGGCGGGCTTACCATCGCCGATAAAAAGCGCCTGGAAATGCTGCGGGCCCTGGCCACCGAGCCCGACCTGCTGCTGCTGGACGAGGCCATGGCCGGACTCAACCCCAGCGAGGTGCAGGAGGCCGTGGCCCTGGTGCGTCGCATCCACCAGGAAGGGGTCACCATCATCCTGGTGGAGCATGTGATGGAAGTGGTCATGCCCCTTTCGCAGCGGGTGGTGGTGCTGGCCGGGGGCGAGAAGATCGCCGAAGGCCCGCCCGACGTTATCGCTCACGATCCCGTGGTCATCCAAGCTTATCTAGGAGAAAAATATGCTCGTCGTCGACAAGCTCTCGGTGAGTTATGACGAAGCCCCAGCCCTGCGCGACGTCTCTCTGGAGGTGACGCAAGGAGAGCTGGTGGCTATCATTGGAGCCAACGGCGCTGGCAAGAGCACCCTGCTCAAGGCCATCGCCGGGCTTCTGCACCCCGACGCCGGCAGCATCCGCTTCGATGGTCAGGAACTGGCGGGCCGCCCTCCTTACGAGATCGTGGGCATGGGCCTGGCCCTCACGCCCGAAGGCCGCCGCCTGTTCAGTCGCATGAGCGTGTATGAAAATCTCCTGGTAGGCGCCACGCCCAACCGGGATCAGGAAGCCCGCCAGGCCCTGATGAAAGAGGTCTTCGACCTGTTCCCCCGTCTGAAGGAACGTCAGAAGCAGAAGGCGGGCACTCTCTCGGGCGGCGAACAGCAGATGCTGGCCATTGGCCGCTCCCTCATGTCGCAACCCCGGCTGCTCATGCTGGATGAGCCCTCGTTGGGCCTCATGCCCCTGCTGGTGGACCAAATTTTGGAGACGCTGCAACGTCTGAACCAGGAACGGGGCATGACCATCCTGCTGGTGGAGCAAAACGTGCGCGAGGCGCTGGAGATTGCGCATCGCGGCTACGTGCTGCAATCGGGCCGCATCGTGGCCGCAGATGACGCGAACACGCTCCTCCATTCCGACCTGGTGCGCCGGGCGTATCTGGGCATCTAGTCTTGCACCCGCCAGATGTGTGATCTTGCGCTCCCCGCCCAGGGCGGAACACACTTCCGTCCCGGCGCAAGGTTTTTCTTGCGTCCGCCGGATATGCGATCCGGCGCTCCCCACCCTGGGCGGAACACAATTCCGCCCCGGCGCAAGGTTTTTCTTGCGCCCGCCAGATGTGTGTTCCGGCGCACTTCCGCCCCGGCGCAAATTATGTTTTCCCAACTCAATCACTGAAAACTGCTTATGACCATCCTCGGCGTCGATATCGGCGGCACCTTCACCGATCTGGTGTCCATTGCGGATGGCGCCATCCGCATCTACAAACTCCTCTCCACCAAAGCAGACCCCTCCATCGCCTTCCTGGACGGCATGGAGGCCCTGGCGGTCTCGCCCGACGCGGTGGTCGCGCACGGCACCACCGTGGCCACCAACGCGGTGCTGGAACACCAAGGCGCGCGCACCGGGCTCATTACCACCCAGGGCTTCCGCGACGCGCTCTTCATCGGCCGCCAGACCCGGCCCCAGCTCTATCGTCTCAGCTTCCCGCCCCGCTGGACGCCCGTGGCCCGGGAGGACGCGCACCAAGTCCCCGAGCGCGTGGAACCGGACGGCTCGGTGCTCATCCCCCTGGACGAAGACGCGGTCGCCCGGGCCCTGGACGCGTTGAAAACCAACGGCGTGGAAGCCGTGGCCGTGAGCCTGCTTTTTAGCTTCGCTAACCCCGCGCACGAGGAGCGCATCCGGGAGATGGCCGCAGAGCGAGGCCTGTTCGTCTCCCTCTCCTCCCGCATCCTGCCCGAATACCGGGAATTCGAGCGCACCAGCACCACGGTCATCAACGCCTACGTCTCCCCCATCATGGCCCGCTACCTGGCCAACCTGGAACAGGGCCTGCACGAACGCGGCAACCGCACCCTGTGGATCATGCAATCCTCGGGCGGGATCATCAGCGCCCGCACCGCGCGGCAAGAAGCGGTGCGCACCGTGCTATCCGGCCCGGCCGCGGGGGTGACGGGCGCATTCCATGTGTCCCGGCTGGCGGGCTACGACCACATCATCACCTTCGACATGGGCGGCACCTCCACCGACGTCTCCCTGGCCGATGGCGCTATCCGTCGCACCACCGAAGGCGGCATCGAAGGCTGGCCCGTGCGCGTGCCCATGATCGACATTCACACCGTGGGCGCGGGCGGCGGCTCCATCGCCTGGGCCGATGCCGGGGGCGCGCTGCGGGTGGGCCCGCAAAGCGCGGGCAGCGAACCAGGCCCGGCCTGCTACGGTCGCGGGGGCCAGCACTTCACCGTCACCGACGCCAACCTGCTGCTGGGGCGCGTATCCGCGGCCAACTTCCTGGGCGGGCGCATGAGGCTGGATGAGGATGCGGCCTGGGCCGCGGCGGAGCGTCTGGGCCAAAAATTGGGCCTGGAGCCTTTGCCCCTGGCCGAGGGCGTCATTCGCGTGGCCAACGCCCGCATGGAGCAGGCCATCCGCGTCATCTCCATCGAACGGGGCTTCGATCCGCGGGCCTTCACCCTGGTTCCCTTTGGCGGCGCCGGGCCCATGCACGCCCTGGAGATGGCCGCGGCCATGCACATCCCCCGGGTGCTGTTGCCCCGCTATCCGGGCGTGCTCTCCGCCCTGGGCCTCACCCTGGCCGACCTGGTCAAAGACTATTCCCGCACGGTCATGTGGGCTATGAACGACGCGCTGGCAGAGGAGTTGGCCCAGGGCTTCCAGCCGCTGCTGGCCCAGGCCCGGGCCGACCTGCAGGCCGAGGGCTTCGCGGAGGAGACCATCCGCCTGGAGCAGGCCCTGGACCTGCGCTACAAGGGCCAATCCTTCGAGTTAACTGTGCCCATCGATGATTACGACCCCCAGGCCGCGGTGCAGGGCTTCTACAATGCACATCGCCGCCGCTACGGCTACGCCCGCGAGGGCGAGCCGGTGGAGCTGGTGAACCTGCGCGTCACCGCCCGCGGCCTGCGCCCCCAACCTCCCATGCCCCGGCATCCCCCTGCGCCCTCGCCCGATCCCGCCCCTGCGCGGGTGGGCCAGACCCGCCTCCGCTTCCAGGGCCAGACCCACGACGCGGCCATCTACACCCGTGCAGCGTTGCAGCCCGGCCACCGCCTGACCGGCCCCGCTCTCATCGTCCAGGAAGACGCCACCACCGTCGTGCCGCCGGGCTGGACGGGCATCGTCGACGCGTGGCTGAATCTGATCTTCGAACGCGAACCCGCTCTTTCGGGCTGACTTCGCATTTGACACGGATAAAAGGAAACACGGATGAAAAACATATCTCATGCCACCTCTTTCCGATTATCGTCCGTGTCTCCCCATCCGTGTTTCAAAAGCGCTTTGGCATCTCCACTGGACACTGAATACTGAACACTGAATACTGATGACTTCCCCACCCGATCCCATCCTCCTCGAAATCTTCAAAAGCCTCCTCACCGCGGTGGCGGAGGAAATGGGCGGCGCGCTGGGCCGCACCGGCTACTCGCCCAACATCAAGGAGCGCCGCGACTACTCCTGCGCGGTGTTCGACGCCCGGGCCGACATGGTGGCCCAGGCCGCGCACATCCCCGTGCATCTGGGAGCCATGCCCCTCTCGGTTCAGGCCAGCCTGCAACGCTTTGGGCGGCTGCAGCCGGGCGACATCGTGGCCCTGAACGACCCCTACTTCGGCGGCTCCCACCTGCCCGACATCACCCTGGTCTCCCCCGTCTATCTCGATGAACGGCTCATCGGCTATGTGGCCAGCCGCGCCCACCACGCAGATGTGGGCGGCATGTCGCCCGGGTCCATGCCCTTGGCCCGGGAGATATTCCAGGAAGGGCTCATCATCCCGCCAGTCAAGCTGCAACGCGCTGGCCAGGTGGATGAAGGCGTGCTGGACCTCATCGTGCGCAACAGCCGCACGCCCGACGAGCGCCGCGGCGACCTGGCCGCGCAGATTGCGGCGCAAGAGGTGGGCGCGCGGCGGCTGCGAGCCCTGGCGGAACGCTACGGCGCCGAACTCCTGGCCACGTACATGGGCCATCTACAAAACTATTCCGAGCGCATGGTGCGGGACCTCATCGCCCGCATGCCTTCGGGCGATTTCACATTCCACGATGTCATGGATGACGATGGCTTCGGCAATGAAGATTTGGGGATTCAGGTGACTGTGCGGGTGGAGGATGACCTGCTGGTGGTGGATTTTAGCGACACCGCCCTGCAGACCGTGGGCGGCGTGAACGCAGTGGTTTCGGTGACCCTCTCCGCGGTCTCCTATGTCATCCGCTGCCTCCTGGCCGATGACATGGTGCCCACCAATGCCGGCATCTTCCGGCCCGTGCGCCTCATCGCGCCCGAAGGCACGCTGGTCAACGCCCGCTTCCCCGCCGCGGTGGCCGCGGGCAATGTGGAGACCTCGCAGCGCATCACCGACGCGGTGCTGGGCGCGTTCGCCCAGGCCCTGCCCGACCTGGTCCCGGCCGCGTCCCAGGGCACCATGAACAACATCACCATCGGCGGCGCCGACCCCCGCACAGGGGAGCGCTTCGCCTATTACGAGACCATTGCCGGGGGCATGGGCGCGTCCGCGCAGGACGATGGGCTCTCGGGCGTGCATGTGCACATGACCAACACCTTGAACACCCCGGCCGAGGCCATGGCCTACGCCTACCCCCTGCGGGTCACCCGCTACGAGCTGCGGGATGATTCGGGCGGTGCGGGCCTGCACCGGGGCGGCGACGGCGTCTACCGGGAGGTGGAACTGCTGGCCGACGCCACGGTGACCCTGCTCACGGAACGGCGACGCCATGCGCCCTACGGCCTGGCCGGGGGCGAGCCCGGCGCCCGGGGCGAGAACTGGCTGATCCCGGGCGATGGCGGAGAGCCCCAACGCCTGCCCGGCAAGACCACCATCCACGCCCGCGCGGGGGACCGCATCGGCATCGCCACCCCAGGCGGAGGCGGCTGGGGGAAGAAGTGAACCGTGTTCAGTGATCGGTGAAGGGGCTGATAACGTTGTGAGAGGGCCGATAAAGTTGTTTTGACACAATGGAGTCGCTGTGATAGAAAGGGGCGTCGTCGTTGCTCACATTACAAGCCTGCTTTGAAAATAGAACACGGATGAACACAGAAAAACACGGATAATTCAAAAAATCTGTGACCGAAGGCCGTGTCAATCCGTGTCCTCGTCTTTCATCGGTATCGGCGCGGGCTCGCCCGCCGTTGGACTGTTCCGTAAATAGGCTCTCCTACGTCATTTCGAAGGAGCGCAGCGACTGAGAAATCCCCATGCTAACGAGGAGATTCCTCCTCCCTGCGGTCGTCGGAATGACGTAACGAGGAATTTTCGTCCGTATCGGCGTGCTGCCGCTCATGGCGTCTGCTCTGTAAATAGAACGCCGATGACGCGGAAAAAGCTGATCTACGTAGATAAAGACAGATGAAATCGAAACAATCTGCCAAAACCTTCATGGTTATTCAGCATCGCAAGATCGAGAGCCCCTTTGGCGCCAGTTGTGAGGTTGCTGTATGTCGTTGCCGTTGAATCAGATTATCCAGGGGGATTGCGTAGAGATTCTGGACGCTCTTCCTGAAAAATCTATCGACCTGATTTTTGCAGACCCGCCCTACAACCTGCAATTGCAGAATGAACTGCATCGCCCGAACATGACGAAGGTGGATGCGGTGAACGATGCGTGGGATCAATTCGCGTCATTTGAGGCTTACGACGCCTTTACGCGAGAATGGCTCACCGCGTGCAAGCGCGTTCTCAAGCCGACCGGCGCTATCTGGGTGATCGGATCCTATCACAACATCTTTCGCGTGGGAGCCATCATGCAGGATTTGGGGTTTTGGATACTCAACGACGTGATATGGATAAAGACCAACCCCATGCCCAACTTTCGTGGCGCCCGTTTCACCAACGCCCATGAGACATTGATATGGGCAAGCACCGGCAAAGGCGCCAGATACACCTTCAATTATCACGCCATGAAGATGCTGAACGGGGAAAAGCAAATGCGCTCCGATTGGTGGCTGGCGTCATTGGCGACGGGCGCAGAGAGGGTGCGGGATGACAGGGGTGAGAAAGCGCATTCGACGCAAAAGCCCGAGGCCCTGCTCTATCGCGTCATCCTCTCTTCGAGCAATCCCGGCGATGTCGTTCTCGATCCGTTCTTCGGGAGCGGCACCACGGGCGCGGTGGCAAAACGCCTGCATCGAAACTGGATCGGCATCGAAAGGGAGGAAAAGTACATTCGGGTCGCCCAAAAACGCATCGACGCCATTGAGCCCGCGGCTTTTGATCAAAAAATCTTCGATGTAAAAAGCAAAAAGAGGGCCGCGCCGCGGGTGGCGTTTGCGACGCTTGTGGAAAATGGTTTTCTGCAGCCCGGGCAAACGCTATTCTTTTCGCGTGATAAAACCCGCACCGCCACCATCAAGCCCGACGGCAGATTGCGCACCGAAGACGGGTTCGAGGGGAGCATTCATCAGGCGGGAAGGCGCTATATGAACGGCTCGCCATGCAATGGATGGGAGCATTGGTTTATCGAGGAAAATGGTCGTTATGTCAGTCTGGATGCTATTCGGGAGCGGTATCGGGCGGCCACGGGAACGAGTGACGGGTGATCGGCCAATGCGAAAAAGCCAATCGCCCGAACGCCGTCATTGCGATGGCGAGATGCGAAACTCGTTGAGTTTATCGATTTGCGCCTGGGCGATGGCGTCGGCCTGGGCCCGGCCCGATTCTGATTCGCCGCTATCCTCATTCGCCCGCACGGTGACGATGACGTTGCCGATGGCGTTGCTGACCATGAATTGGTAGCGATATTCATTGACCAGGGTGTCGCCCAGTTTGTAGCTGGCTTTGAACGATCTCAATAGATCTGCCCCCTTCAACTCGGGGTGATAGACCTGCACCTCGATGCTGTCCGGGGCGGCGCTATCGCTTTCCTTGATTTTGTTGGCGATGTCTTCAGCGGTGAGCAGCAAGTCGTTTTCGAACGCGTCCCGGGCGTCGGCGTCATCCTCGTAGGTGGTGATCTCATCCACCACGCCAAGCAAGGGATCATCGCTCTTGCCGGTGACCGCATCGGGATTCATAAACAACACCGCATTGTGACCCTCGTGCAAACTGGTGTTCTCCAGCTTGCGAAAGCCGTCCGGCAGATCGGTTTGGATGAGGGTGAGACGCTGGGGGTCTTCGCGGACGCCCGCGAAGGGCGTGGTGATGGGCGTTGGCGCGGGGGTGGGCCCGGCCAGGGGCGGTGCGCCGCAAGCCGCCAGCAGGATGGGAAGCAGAATGACGAGGGGAAGGAGGATTCGGGTTGGGCTGGGGAGGGATGGGGACATGGGAAGGGGAGTGATCAGTGTTCTGTTTTCAAGTGTTCGGTGGTAACTGCTCAGGTAGCCTGATTCGGCCTGGAAAATGTCTTGCCACGAAGGCTTGAAGGAACGGAGACACGAAGAAAATCCTTATTTCTCACCCTTCGCGCCTTCGTGTCGTCGTGTCTTGTATATTAAAAGAGAGCACATTAACAAGAAAAGAATAGCGAATCGCCGCATTCGGGTGTAAGCTAATAGGCGGCCGTCGGAAGCGACGACCTATAGTGCATGAGGAGTCTTTGGCTGCCTCGACACGAAGATAGTCGTTCCGGACGACTGCCAATGCGCAGACCCGATTAGGAACATTGGGGTAAGGAACGTCCCTTAGCCCCGCATGAAGCACAAGGCTGGGTTGTGAAAAAAGCTTTTCCCC
This sequence comes from Anaerolineae bacterium, assembly GCA_027036755.1. Classification (GTDB taxonomy): domain Bacteria; phylum Chloroflexota; class Anaerolineae; order J102; family J102; genus M2005. The sequence continues at coordinate 1,102 of JALWDV010000704.1, read as the reverse complement.
GCATTGGCGTCACTCAGTAAAGGTCATTGCAGAGACGGCATATTACCAACAACCATCACCAGTAGTTTTTAAAAGGAGAAACATGATGGACATTCGCATTATTGGTGTAGACTTGGCCGTGAAAGCGCAACACACGGCAGCCATTTACGACCCAGCCACCCAAAAATTTATTACCAAACGAAGGCGGTTTCGAAGTCGGCCCCAGGATATCGATGGGGTGCTGGCCAAAGCAAAGCAAGGAGCCTCTGACGATGTCAAGATCATTGTCATTCTGGAAGCTACCAACATGAGCTGGTTAGAAGTAGGACAGTATTTCCACCGTCTGGGCGCAGAGGTTTATCGTGTCAATGGTCGTCACACCAAAGCCATGAGACAAATCGATACGCCTCATGCCCACAGTGACAAGTTGGATGGCATGGCGCTAGTCAAACTCTACCTGGTCAAAAAAGACAAACTGGTTCGTTGGACGCCGCCTGGGGGCGAGTTGTTGGCCCTGCAACGGATGTCCCGCGAACTCCAACGCATCGTTAAGCAACAGACGGCCATCCAACAACGACTGCTGGATCTGACGCAATGGACTTGGGGCGGATGGCGAGGGGTGGCGCCCAAAGCCTACCAGGAATGGATCATGCGCCACGCCTATGATCCCTGGACGGCCACAGCCCTGGGGGCGGAGTGGGTGCAAATGCGTCTACTTGATGACATGCCAAAGGCCCAAACCGATTGGATTGCGCCGTGGCTGCAACGGGCGGAAGAGCGTAAACGTCTTTATGTCACGCCTGAAACGGTCGGATTCCCTTACATTACCGAGTTTATAGAACGCGAGTTGGACGAACTGAACCATTTGGCCAAACGGCGCAAGACTCTAACAAAAGACCATCTGCTCCCACTCTACCGTCAACTCTATCCTAATGATGTCTTGACTTCTTTATATGGCGTGGGGCAACGTAGTGCAGCCATTTATCATGGCTTCATCCTCTCCATCCACCGCTTTCCTAACGCCAGACGTTTTGGACAATGGACCGGCATGGTGCCACGCAGTTTTCAAAGTGGCACCGCTGAGAATAAACACATGCGGCTGAGTAAGCAAGGGCCTAACCTT
>JALWDV010000703.1 GCA_027036755.1 Anaerolineae bacterium | reverse complement strand
CGGAGGTCACGGAGAAAATAGTGATAGTTCACGGAGAAAAACATCTCCAAATCTCACCTTTTTCTTCCTCCGTGTACTCTGTGCCTCCGTGTTGAAGATTTTTTCAGTGGAGCCAGTTGTGGATTGCGGATTTGGGATTGCAGATTTGGGCCGGGCGGCTCACCGGGGCAGATCATCGGCGCCGAAGGAATCGGGCAGGAGTTCGGCCACGGTGGTGCGGCGCACCACGCCCGATTCATCGGCGATGAAGACCATCATCTCGGGCGCAAATTCGTGCATCACCTGACGACAACTGCCGCAGGGGCTGCCGCCGTTGCTGGTGATGACGGCGATGGCCCGAAAATCCCGATGGCCTTCGGAGACGGCTTTGAAGATGGCCACCCGCTCAGCGCACAGACCCAGAGGATAAACCGCGTTTTCTACATTACATCCGCTGAAGACCTGGCCATCCGTGGTGAGCACCGCCGCGCCCACGTGGTAGTGGGAGTAGGGGGCGTAGGCTCTGGTGCGGGCGTCGGCCGCGGCTTGCACCAGGGCGTCCACATCGATTTTTTCGGTCACGTTGTCTCCTTGATTGGCTCTTCCGGGGCCTCGTCAACCTCGTTTTTGCGCAGGGTCAGCAACACTTCCTCGATGCGATTGTCGTTGACTTTCAGCACCTCGATATGCACGCCGTCCAGATCGAAGGCGTCGCCCGGCTCGGGCACGCGCTGCAAGTGGGCGTAGATGACGCCCGCCAGGGTGTTGTAAGTCTCGTCATCCGCGGGCAGATGCACATTCAGTTCGCGATTCAGATCATCCACATCCATGCGCCCGTTGACGATGAACCGGCCATCCTCCCGGGGCTGAATCATGGGCGGCTCGGAATCATACTCATCCTGGATCTCGCCCACGATCTCCTCCAGCAGGTCCTCGATGGTGACGATGCCCGCGGTGCCGCCATATTCATCCACCACGATGGCGAGATGGGTGCGCTTCTGCTGCAAATCGGCCAGCAGATCATCCACCATCGCGGTCTCGGGCACGAAGTAGGGCGGGCGCATGATCTCCTCGACGGTGATGTCGGTGCGGCCATCCCGAAAGCAGGTTAGCAGGTCTTTGGCGTAAAGCACGCCCACGATGCGGTCGATGGTGTCATCGTAAAGGGGGATGCGGGAATGCCCGGCGCTGACGATGACATCCAGGGCCTCCATCAGCGGCGTATCCTTGGGCAGGGCCACCATATCCACCCGGGGCGCCATCACCTCGCCCACTGTGGTCTCGCTGAAACGAAAGATGCTGTCGATGAGCTCCCGCTCGTCCTCCTCGATGAGGCGCTCGCCCTCGCCCATGTTCAGCAACAGGCGCAGGCCATCCTCGCTGAGGAAGATGTTGCGCTCCGATTGTTCATCGGCCACGCCCAGCAGGCGGGCGATGCGCATGATCAGCCACACTACGGGCGAGACCAGGAAGATCAACCAGCGCAAAGGGCTGACGACGCGTAACGCGGTGTCCAGGGGATGCTGCACAGCCAGCGCCCGGCCGACGATCTGCAAAAAAAGCAGCGCCAGACCGCCAACAAGCAACGCCCCTGCAAAAGCCCATCCTCCGCCCCCCATCAACAAAACAATCCGGGTAATGGTCGCGGCGGCGATGGTGATCGCCGTAGTCTTCAACACAATGACGCCGCTGAGAAAACGCTGGGCGTCGGTGAGAAGGGCATCGACGCGTTTGGCCGAGGAAACGCCTTTCTCGCTCAATTTTCTTACATGAGCCCGGCTGATGGTTGCCAGAGAAACCTCTGCCAATGCCACAAAGAACATCAGCAGAATGGAGAAGGCCAGCAATCCAAAAGCCAGGCCTAAGGGAACGTCCATACGACTAAGTTTATAATCCTCCATGGGAAGGTAGGCGGCGAGGAGCGAGATGCCGAAGGCGGAAGTCGCACTTCGGTCGCCTGCCTCGATTCACTTTATGTAACACCCAACTATACCATCAAGATCAAAACCCGCACAAATCAGCCGTTGAGGATGGAGCCCGCGGGGACATCCATATCCTCGGGGAAGTCGCAGCCGGTGGCCGTCACGCCCGCGCCGATGACGCTGCGGTCGCCTACGGTGACATCGGTGAGGACGGCGTGCGGACCGATGACGCAATCCTCCCCCACCGTCGTATCGCCCCACAGCACCGCGCCCGGCCAGATGGTCGTATCGCGGCCCACCTGCACGTCCGGCTGGATGTAGGTGGATTCAGGGTCGATGATGGTCACGCCCGAAAGCATGAGCGCCCGGTTTTTGCGCATCCGCACCACCCGCTCCGCCTCGGCCAGATGCACCCGGGTGTTGACGCCCAGCACCTCCTCGGGCGTCTCGGTGATGACAACCTCCACTTTGCGCCCCTCCGCCACGGCCATCCCCACCAGATCGGTGAGATAATACTCGCCTTTGCGG
>JALWDV010000702.1 GCA_027036755.1 Anaerolineae bacterium | reverse complement strand
CGGGCACGGGCCAGTTTCGGCTTTATCTGTGGCGGAGCGCCTGGCGCATGTGGCTGGATCATCCCTGGCTGGGCGTGGGCCCGGATAATTTCCTCTACGCCTACCGCAGCTATTATGTGCTGCCCGCGGCCTGGGAGGAGCTGAATCTCAGCCATCCCCACAATCTCATCTTCGATCTGCTCACCCGGGTGGGGCTGCTGGGCTTTTTGGCCGGGATGGGCCTCGTGCTGGGGATCATCTGGACGGGGTTCATCCGCCTGCGCACCAGCATCCTGCCCGGACATCCCCTGCGGCCCTGGCTGCTGGGCCTGTGGGCGGGATTCATCGCGGGCATGGCCCACGGTCTCATCGATAACAGCCTCTTCCTGCCCGATCTGATGATCCTCAGCCTGCTGGCCGCGGGCGTGGCGGGGGCCGCCATCAGAGAGACGAGCCCATGACAGCCTCTTCTGCGCTCGGGGCATGCTGTGCGTGAGGCGAAGCTCTTTTCGGCGGAACCAATCTGGGTTCAATACGCGTTGCGATCGGTGAAGATGCGCACGATGGTCAGCAAGGTGATCTTGAAATCCAGCCACAGCGACCAGTTTTCGATGTACCACAGGTCGTATTTGGTGCGCTCCACGATGCTGGTGTCGCCCCGCAGCCCGTTGATCTGCGCCCAGCCGGTGATGCCCGCCTTTTCGCGGTGTCGCTCCATGTAGCGGGGGATGTATTGGCGGAATTGTTCGACATAAACAGGGCGCTCGGGCCGGGGCCCGACCACGCTCATATCGCCCCGAATGACGTTGATGAACTGGGGCAGCTCATCCACCGAGAACTTGCGCAGAATCGCGCCCAACCGGGTCTTGCGCGGATCGTCGGGCGTGGTCCAGCCGGGCCCGCGGGCCTCGGCGTCGGTGCGCATGGAGCGGAATTTGATGGTGGGAAAGGGGCGGGCGTCCAATCCCATCCGCTCCTGGATGTAGAACACCGGCCCGGGCGATTCCAGCTTGATGAGCAGGGCGATGAGCAGCATGAAAGGGGAGAGGAAGATGAGCGCAGGCACGGCCACAGCCAGATCGTAGGCCCGTTTCAATGAGAGTTTCCAGCCGCGCAGGGCCACATCGCGCACCGAAAGCAACGGCAGCCCCGCCAGATCGCTCACCGTCACCTCGGTGGCCATGATCTGAAACACATCGGGGAAGATTTTGATGCTGACTTTCTCTCGCTCGCACAGCGAGATGATGCGCACCAGCTCCCGGTGCGAGGCTTCGGGCAATCCGATGACCACTTCGTCGACGCCGTAGCGCTCGATGACTTCGGGGATATCCGCGGGGCGTCCCAGACGGGGGGTATCGGCCACCTGAATGGCCTCGCCATTGGCCTCGATGTATCCCACCACCTCGTGGCCGCTGTCGTTGTCGCCCTGCAGTTTTTGGATCAACATGCGTCCGATATCGCCGCTGCCCACGACCAGCACCTTTTGTTTGCCAATCCCCCGTTTTTGCAGCATGTGCACAAGCAGGCCGTAAAACCATCGCCCCAGGGTGACAGAGGTGATGGCGAGCACCCACCCCGCCAGCACGAAGCTGCGTGGATAGGGCACAGTCCCGTAATTGAAATGATCGGGGAAGAGGAAGACGATGGCCACCAGCGAGATCAGAAAGGCGATGGTCGCCGTGCCCACGGTCTTGGAGAGGCTATCCAGGAAGTTGCCGGGCCTCTGACCGTGGTAGCGTCGCCGGACGTAGGAGATGATGACGATGCTGGCGATGAGGATGAGGGTCAGGGGCAGGTAGGAGAGGAATCGATCCACCGAGCCCGGTCTGAGGCTGCGCTGCAATCGATGGGCGGCAAAGATGGCCAGGCCCGCGAAGAAAGCGTCCAGCCCCACCTGCAGCAGCAGAAACAGCCACCGGAGATGCTTGCTCATGCCCGCGCCTCCATTTTTCGCCCGCGCAGCCAGGTCAACCCCACATCCACGCCGCCCTTGAGGGCGATGCCCGCCATGATGGCGGCGTAAAGCAGGGGATTGGTCTGCGATTTGTAGTGTTTGCGCACGAAGATGGCCATGGCGTCATAAAAGGCCCGCCGCACCTTCACATTGCCCCGGGAGGCCGCGCCTTTGTGATGATAGACGACGACTCGGGGATAATACCATATCTTCCATCCCGCCTGCTTGATGCGATACGCCCAGTCCAGGTCTTCGCCATACATGAAGAAGGATTCGTCCAGCAGGCCCGCGGCCTCCAACGCTTCGCGTCGCACCAGCATGAACGCGCCCACCACGCTATCCACCTCGGTCTCCTCATCCTCGGGCAGATAGGTGAGATTGTACTGGCCGAAGCGGGGATGCTCGGGGAAGAGCTTGCTCAGGCCCAGGCCGCGATAGACGAAGGACATGGGCGAAGGAAAAGCGCGGCGGCAGGCTTTATCCAGGCTGCCATCGGG
>JALWDV010000701.1 GCA_027036755.1 Anaerolineae bacterium | reverse complement strand
CCCCTCCCTCCCATGCTCCTCACCATCGACGTCGGCAACACCAACATCGTCTTCGGCCTGTTCGCGGGCGAACGCCTGCTGCATCACTGGCGCATGGCTTCGCGCCCGGACGCGACCGCGGATGAGCTGGGCGTGTTTCTGGCCGCCGCGGCCCGGCACGCGGGCCTGGCCCTGCCCGACGGCCTGACGGGCGTCATCATCGGCTCGGTGGCCCCGCCCCTGACCGCGGCCCTGGCCCGCATGAGCCGCCAATGGCTGGGCCTTGAGCCCGTCATCATGCACGTGGGCCTGGACCTGGGCATGGCGGTGCGGGTGAAGGAGCCCGCGCGGGTGGGCGCGGACCGCCTGCTCAACGCCATCGCCGCCCGCCATCGCTTCGGCGCGCCCGTCATCACCCTGGACCTGGGCACGGCCACCAAATTCGATGTGGTCGGGCCCGAGGGCGCATTCATCGGTGGCGCCATTGCGCCCGGGTTTCGCACCTCGGCCGACGCGCTGGCCAATCGCACCGCGTTGCTGCCCAGGATCGATCTGGCCGCGCCGCCCGCGCCCATCGGCGATGACACCATCAGCGCCATGCAATCGGGCGTCTTGCTGGGCTATGTCAGCCTGGTCGAGGGCCTGCTGGCCCGCATCAAGGCCGAGCTCGCGCCTCACCAGCCACCGGTCATCGCCACGGGCGGGCTGGCGGGCGTGATCATGCCTCACACCGACGTCATCGACGAACACGATCCGCACCTGACCCTGCGCGGCCTGCGGCTGGTGTACAAAAGAAACCGGGCGTAACTGTCAAAACACCGCCGGATGACGCATCCGGCTCTGGAGCGCATGACGCATCCGGCTCTGGAGCGCGGTTTCCAGGGCGGATTCGTATTCCATCTCCCGTCTTCCATCCCCGCCTATGAACATTCTCGCAGAAAAACGCGTCCTCCTCGGCGTCACCGGCGGCATCGCCGTGTATAAAGCGGTCGAAATCGTCTCCCGGCTGGTCAAGGCCCAGGCCGATGTGCGGGTGCTGATGACCGACGCAGCCCAGAAATTCGTCTCGCCCCTGACCTTCGGGGCCATGAGCGGCCATGCGCCCGTCACCAACCTGTGGCAGCTCTACGGAGGCGAGAAGATCGGGCATGTGACCCTGGCCCACGAGGCCGATCTGTTCATCATTGCGCCCCTCACGGCCAACACCATGGCCCGGCTGGCCCAGGGCATCGCGGATGATCCCATCACCGCCACCGCGCTCAGCACCCGCGCGCCCATGCTCCTGGCTCCGGCCATGGAGACCAACATGTGGGAGCATCCCGCCACCCAGGCCAACCTGGCCCGACTGAAGGAGTGGGGCGCGACCATCGTCGGGCCGGAGGCGGGACGGCTGGCCTCGGGCGCTTCGGGCGTGGGCCGCATGTCGGAGCCCGCAGTCATCGTCGAGCGCGCCCGCCTCATCCTGGGCCGAACCGGGCCCCTCTCGGGCCTGCGCATCACCATCACCTCGGGCGGCACCCGCGAGTGGGTGGACCCGGTGCGGTTTATGGGCAATCGGGCCAGCGGCAAGATGGGCGTGGCCCTGGCGGAAGTGGCCCGCGACCTGGGCGCGGAGGTGAATCTGGTGTACGGCGCCATGACCGTCGCCCCGCCCATGGGCGTGAATCTGGTTCACGCAGAGCGGGCCGAGGACATGCTGAATGCGGTGATGACGCTGCTGCCCGAAACCGACGTCCTCATCTCGGCCGCGGCCATCGCCGACTTTCGGCCTGTGACCACCCACGAACGCAAACTGAAAAAGGGCCGGGGCGAGGAAATCCGCCTGAAACGCACGCCCGACGTGCTGAAGGCCGTGGGCGAAAAGCGGCGGGAACTGGGCCTGCCCCGCCTGGTAGTGGGCTTCGCGGCCGAGACCGATGATCTCATCGCCAACGCCCGGGCCAAGATGGAGAAGAAAAACCTGGATATGATCGTGGCCAACGACGTCACCGCGTCCGACGCGGGCTTTGGCGTGGACACCAACCGGGTGCTGATCATCACCAAGGATGGCGCGGTGGATCGTCTGCCCCTGATGAGCAAGGAGGACGTGGCCTTCAACATCCTGCACCGCATCCGCGGCCTGCTGGGCGCGCCTAGCATCGGCTGGGATCCGGGCGCGGGCAGCGTGTTGTCGTAAGTTCCAGTCCGCCGGGCCGCCAGGCGCGACGCTTCGCACTTTCAACTGTTTCGTAAATAGGTCTCACGCAAAGTCGCCAAGGCGCAAAAGTAAAAAAGGTAACCACTAAGGTCGGCCTGCTGAGCCAACGTCCCAGACAGCGTTCGTCAGTTTAGCAGCCTTGGCCGCTGGACCTGGCCCCCACCCCGGCCCTCCCCCGCCAGTCGCTTCGCTCCTTTGCAGGGGAGGGAGCCGCTGGTTGGCAAAGTTTATTGCAGACGGAGCGATCTTCCCCCC
>JALWDV010000700.1 GCA_027036755.1 Anaerolineae bacterium | reverse complement strand
GGGTGGGGGCCAGGTGCAGCGGCCAAGGCTGCAAAACTGATGAACGCTGTCTCGAACGTTGGCTCAGCAGGCCCACCTTGGTAGTTGCGAAGGGCGGCGGAGTGACATCGCTACAAGTTTATCACACCTGCGGAAAATTTTTCTCACATTGCTCACATCTTTCTGAAACAAAACTCCCTTGCCCACCGTTTGTCATTATGTTAGACTGTTTTGAGAATAGATCTCACGCAAAGACGCCAAGGCGCAAAGGGAAAAAGAAGCGAAGAAACCTTGGCGGCTTTTGCGCCTTTGCGTGAGATTTTCGTCCGCACCGGCGCGCCGTTGCTCGCGCCGACTGCTCCTACAATTCCCCCAGACTTTTGTTCGCATTCTCCGAAAGACGTCATGCAGCAAACAGAATTCCTTTCTTCTCCCCCTGGCGAAACCTCCTCCCGTTCTCGCGTCCAAAATTCATCGCGGGTCGTCATGGTCTTGTTGTGGTTATTGATCCCCGCCATGGTTTTCGCGTTTTTGTTGATGCGGTTCGAATGGACTTACCGAGACAGGATTTATCCGGGCGTGCAGGTGATGGGCGTGGATCTCAGCGGCATGACGCGCGAGGAGGCGCGGGTCGCGCTGGAGGCTGCCGCGAGCGCCTATAATCCCCCGCCAATCGCCCTGCGATATGGCGATCAGGTCTGGCAGTTGAATCCCGAGGCGTTGGGCGTCACGGTTTCGGTGACCGAGAGTTTGAATCAGGCTTTCGCCCGGGGCCGCAATGGCGGGTTTCTCGATAATCTGAGTGATCAGTGGCGGACTTTCTGGCGCGGTTATCGTCTGGAGCCCACCATCCGCGTGAATCCGGGCAAGACGGAGCAAACGGTGCGCGAGTTGACCGCAGACCTCAATCATTCGGCCCGGGAATCCCAGATCAGCCTCAGCGAGTTGCAGGTGGTCGTGACCTCCTCCCGGCCCGGTCAGCGGGTGGTCGTGGATGACACGGTGAAGACGACCATCCAGCGGGCGGAGAACGGCATGGGGGGCATCGTGGATGTGGAGGTGCAGAAGATCGATCCCGCGGGCGCCATCCCCGTCGCCAACAAGCAAACAGTGGAGCAGACTCTCAGCCAGCCAATTCTGCTCACCGATCCCCGGGGGGATTTTCAATTTTCGCTGGACCCGGCCACCCTGGCCAGTCTCATCGTCTGGATTTCGGATGACGAGAATGTGGGCAATCTCAAGCCCGAGGTGGATGAAGAAGCGCTGCGAAGCATCATCGAGGGATGGGCCGAGCAGGTTTATCGGCCGCCACTGGACGCCCGATTTGATTATGATCCCAAGAGCGGGGCTTTGCTGGAGCTGGCTCCCAGCGCCACGGGGTATGAGCTGGATGTGGATGCGACCGTGGCAGCGGCGCTACACGCCATCGCCGCGGGCGAGAAGCAGGCGACTCTCGCTGTGCGGGAGATCAAGCCGGCGGTGGCTTCTGAAGATGCGGCTTCTTTCGGCATCAAGGAGCTGGTGGCGAAGGGAACGACCAAGTTCGCGGGGTCCAGCAAGGCCCGCGTCAAGAATATCGAGGTCGCGGCCTCGAAATTCGTGGGCGTCGTCATCCCCCCCGACGGCGTCTTTTCGTTCAATAAATACGTAGGTGACATCACAGCAGCCAACGGCTTCGAGGATTCGCTGATCATCGCCGGGGATCGGACGGCTGTGGGCGTGGGCGGCGGCGTCTGCCAGGTGAGCACCACCGTTTTCCGGGCGTCGTTCTATGGGGGATTTCCCACCGTGGAACGCTGGGCGCACGGTTATGTGGTGGGTTGGTATGGCCCGCCCGGCATCGACGCCACGGTTTACACGCCCAAGGTGGATTTCAAGTTCAAGAATACGTCGGGGGCGTATTTGCTGCTCAAGCCTATCGTCGACAAGAAGAATGGCGTTCTCACTTTCGAGTTCTATGGAACCAAGCCCGGTTGGCGCGTGGAGGTGGGCAAGCCACAGTATTCCAACCGGCAGCCGCCGCCCCCGCCGTTGTATATCGAGGACCCCACCATGCCGCCCGGGCAGGTGGTGCAATTCGATTGGGCGGTCGAGGGCCTGGACGCCGCCGTCCCCCGCAAGGTGTGGGACAAGGATGGCAATTTGCTCATCGACGAGGTGCTGAAAAGCAAGTACAAGCCCTGGCAGGCCAAGTTCCGATTCGGGCCCGGCTATCAGCCGCCGCAAGGGGCGGAGGTGGTGTGGGCAAATCAATAAGGGGGGCGCGTAGCGCCCGGCGCTGGCCATGACGCATTTTCGCCCCGATATCCTCGACGTCGATCCGCAACGGCGCAAACGGATTTTGCCCGTCCTCGACGCGGCGCTGGATGCGGTTGATCCCGCCGCGGCGGTGAAGCGGGTCGTGCGCCGCGCGGGCGATAGCCTGCTGGTCGCGGATAGAAGCTATCGATTACGCGATTATAAGCGCGTGTTTTTGCTGGCCTTTGGCAAGGCGGCCACGCCCATGGCCCAGGCCGCCCTGGGCCTGGGCCTCCGCCTCGACGACGGCCTTGTGATCACGAAATATGGACATGGCCCCGAGCGGCCCGACGCGTTGGCGGGGCTGGCCGTCGTCGAGGCGGGGCATCCGACGCCGGATGCCATGGGCGTGGCCGCCGCCCGTCGCTTGACGGAAATCGCCCGCAAAGCCGACGCCGACGATCTCATCATCACCCTCATCTCCGGCGGCGGCTCTGCGCTTCTCACCTTGCCCGCTCCGGGCCTCACCCTGGCCGATCTGCAACGCACCACCGAGCTGCTCCTCGCCTGCGGCGCATCCATCGATGAGATGAACGCGGTGCGCAAGCATCTCTCGCAGGTGAAGGGCGGGCGATTGGCCCGGCTGGCCGCGCCCGCCACCGTCATCAGCCTCATCCTCTCCGACGTGGTCGGCAGCCTGCTGCACGTCATCGCCTCCGGGCCCACCGTTCCCGACCCCACCACCTGGGCCGACGCCTGGGCCGTCATCGAAAAATATCATCTGGGCGAGCGGCTGCCCGCGGCGGTGCGCCATCGGTTGCAGCAGGGGCTGGCGGGCGCTCTGCCCGATACGCCCAAGCCCGACGATCCCATCTTCGCCCGGGTGCAAAACGTGATCATCGGCGACAACAGCATCGCAGCAGAGGCGGCGCAGCGGGCCGCTGAGACTGGCGGCTTCCAGGCCCAAATCCTCAGCACCTTCGTGCAGGGCGAAGCCCGAGAAGTCGCCCGAGTTCTGGTGGCGCTGGGACGCGAGATCGTCGCACGCCAGCGCCCGCTTTCCCCGCCCGCCTGCCTCATCCTGGGCGGCGAAACCACCGTCATTCTGCGCGGCCGCGGCCAAGGCGGGCGCAACCAGGAGATGGCGTTGGCCGCAGCCATCGAACTGGCCCGCATTCCCGAGGCCGGCCCTATCGTCATCGTCACCCTGGCCACCGACGGCGCGGACGGCCCCACCGACGCAGCCGGAGGCGTGGCCGACGCCACATCATGCGCCCGGGGAGAAGCCGCGGGCCTCGACGCCCGGCAGCATCTGGACGACAACAACGCCTATCCCTGGCTCAAGACCATTGGCGATCTGTTGATGACCGGCCCCACCCGCACCAACGTCAACGATCTCTACTTCGTGTTCGTCTTTTCCTGATGATCATGCGGAAGTGCGGGCGCTGAACTAGCTCAGATCACCTCATCGGCCAAACCAGGGGCGTCAGCAGCACCACCGATAATCCCATAAAGATGACGGGCGGCAGATTCACCTTCAGATAATCTGCAAAGCTGTATTTGCCCGGCGCTCGCAGCGAAAGGCAGATCACATCGGTGATAGGCGTGAGGAAAGAGGCGCTAACCCCCGCCATCACCGCAATTACGAAAGGCTCTGGGCGCAAGCCCATGCTTTGCGCAAGATAAATAGCGATTGGGGTCAGCACCAAAGCCAGCACCGAGTTGGAGAGAAACTGGGTCAGCAACACACTGATGGTGAACAGCGCAGCCAATAGCGCATAAGGACTCATGCCCGAAAGAAACAGCTCGAAACCATCTCCCATCGCCGCGGCCAACCCCGAGTTGTTCATCGCCGCGCCCAGGGGCAACAGCGCTGCAATGAAAATCACAATGCCCCAGTCTATATCCTCGTACGCCTCTTTGGGGCTCACAGCGCCAAGGATGATCGTCGCCAGCGCCCCGGCGATGGCCGCCATCGGCAGCGAAAACCAGGGGAGAACGCTGAGGACGATGACTCCAAACAAGATCAGGAGCATGATCCTGGAACGCTTGCTGACTACATCCTCGGGCTTCACGCCCAATTGCGAGAGGATGATAATCTCTGCATCCTTGCGCAAGGCCTGAATCTGGCGGGGCGCTCCTTCCACCAATAGTCTGTCACCCGCCTGTAAGGTTTTTTCGGACAAACGCTGCGCCGAAGCGACGCCCTCTCGCAAGATCGCCAACACCGTCAGCCCGTAGCGCTTGCCGAATTGCAACTCCCCCAGAGTCTTCCCCACCAGCGAGGAATAGGGCGGGATCAGCGCCTCCGCCAGCTCCATCTTGGCCGGAGCCAAACGGGCCAGATCCACCAGCGAGGCCGAGCCTTTGGGCTCTAAATGATGAATAGAGGCGAGCTGCAGGATATCGGCGCGTTTCCCTTGCACCACGATCTCGTCATTCTCCTCCAGAATGAGATCGGGCCAGGGGCGGAATGGCGCGCCTCCGGGATGAGCGACCCCCACAATGGTCACATCCCATTGCTCTCGCAATCCCAGCTCCCGCAGTCGCTTTCCCACCAGATCCGACCCTGCCCGCACTCGCAAGCGATAAAACATATCGTCGATCTTGTAGGTTTTGCTCAGCTCTTGCAGATTAGGCCCCACCTGCACGGGACGTTCTCCTGTGTCGGGCAACAACTTTTGTCCCACGCCCAACACCCAGGCCAGACTGAAAAGCAGCGTGGGCGCTCCCACCACGGCGATGGAGAGAAGCCCCAACTGAATGCCCGTTTGCTGATGCAAAATATCAGCAGCGATGAGGTGGGCAGGGGTGCCCAACAGCGTCAGATAACCGCCCAGAGCCGTAAAAGTTCCGATAGGCAGAAGCAGCTTTCCCAACGGCGTCTTGCTGGCCCGGCTCAACCGATACCCCAGGGGCAACATGATCACCAGCGCCGCCAGATTGGCCATGAACGCCGAGAACAGACTGGTGACGACAAACATCATGCCGGATAGACGCCGCGGCGAACGTCCGCCCGCGTCCAGCATCCATTGCCCGATGAGCGCAATGGCTCCCGAACGCTTCAATCCGCCCGACACCACATAGATGCCCGCCAACGTTATGGTCGCCGAAGCGGAAAATCCCGCCAGCGCTTCATCCGCGCTGAGCGCGCCGCCCACATAAAGGACGACCAGCGTGCCCAGCGCCACCCACTCCATGGCGAAGCGCCTGCTGGCGATCATGCCGATGCTCACCAGCAGCGCCGTGGCCGTGAAGATCGCCTGCCAGTTCATCCCGTCCATCATTTGAACCCCAACCGCCGTTCTTTCATGCTCACCCAACGGTTGCGCCCCAAAATCAGATGATCCAGCACATCGATGTTCAGCAATGCGCCCGCATCCACAATCCGCCGGGTGAGAATAACATCCTCGGGCGAGGGCGAAGGATCGCCGCTGGGGTGATTGTGGGCGATGATAATGGCGGCGGCGTTGCTCTTGATGGCCTCCTTGAATATCTCGCCTACGCGGATGCTGGTCGTATTCAGCGTGCCCTTGTAGATGGTGGGCGTGGCGATGATCCGGTTGCGCGTGTCGATGAGCACCACCTTGACATACTCCTGATCCACATACGCCAGCTCGGCCATCAACAGCCGCGCCACGATCTCGGGCGAATCGGCCCGCAGCCGCTCTTCCGGCGCGGCCCGCATCACCCGTCGCCCCAGCTCGATGGCCGCTAGAATCTGCGCCGCCTTGGCCTCGCCAATGCCATGATGCCGCTGCAGATCGGTGAAGCTGGCCCGGGCCAGCGCATCCAGAGTCCGATAATAGCGCATGAGATCGGTCGCCATATCGATGACGTTGATCCCTTGAGCGCCGCTGCGCAGGATGATGGCGATGAGCTCAGCCTCGCTCAGCGCCTCGGGCCCCAGCCTGGCCAGACGCTCTCTCGGTCGCGTGCCCTCGGGCAGATCGTGGATGGTGTAGGTGGGCTTCGATTGTTGGACGTCGGACATGATAACCGCGGCGTTCGATGAAAGAGCCTGCTTTGAAAATAGAATGATCGCTGGTTGCTGAAGGTTGGCAAAGCTAACGTCAGGCGAGTCTGCAACGGGCGTGATGCGTAATGCGTAATGCGTGAGGTCAGTCGTCACGCATCACGAATCACGCATTACGTCTCTCTCACGTCATTTCGAGGGGCGCAGCGACCGAAAGATGCGACGCACTTGAGACCTGTGGTAAGCGCGTCGCACCTGGGAGATTCCTTCTCCCTGCTGTCGTCGGAATGACGTAACGAGGGAATTTCATTCCTTATCGGCGTATCCGCTCATGGTACTGCGAAAGTCTGAGTGCATCAGATGTTTCTGTGTTCCATTTTTACGACTGAACGCCGATTATTTTGCGCCTAAAGCAGAAAAAGCGCAAATGCCGCCAGGGGCGGGTCATTGCGCTTCTTCCGGTTTTTCGTGATGATTTGCAACTGCTAACGTATGCCTGGTGGAGCCAGCAACGAAGCATGCAAGGTTTTGAATTGCTGCCGAAGGAACCTGTCAGGTTGATTCAAGCGAAAACGAACTTGGCAGTTACTGGTTTTTCAGTAATGCCAACGTTGGCTTTCTTGAAAAAAGGCCACGAAGATACGAAGGCGCGAAGGAAAAAGATAAGGATTAGAGAGGATTTTCTCCGTGAACCCCTTTATATTTTTCTCTGTGTCCTCCGTAATGTAACTGCTAACGCATCCCCGTCCATTCGACACGGATGGGAGGGAATATGGATAAAGTTTTTTTGAATGCCTTCGCGTCTTTGTGACAAAAGAGGATGATTGGGGTCAATGACCTTAGCAGTTACGAAAAGGGGAACACATGAACTATTGACAAAAGCGCGGGGGGTAATATAATGAGTGAAAAGCGCGTTGCATGATTGCTAGCCAGGGTAAGCGCAGGGCGTTTGGTTCAGAGTTCATCGTTCGACGGAAGGAAATATGTCTTTTTGGGAATGAGGAAGGTGAACAATTCATCGTCGCCGCCATCGCCTCGCCTTTCCGATTCCACCTTCTTGACTTTTCAGGAGAGGTGCGTTTATGAAACACTGGAACCATCGCTGGCTGGCGGGGCTGATGGCTGTCGCCGCGCTGTTCGCGCTGGTCTGGCTGGGGCTGGCCCGGGGCGGGCCCCTGGCCCGAGCCCAATCGCTGACGCAGGTGGACCAATTCGGCGGGGCAGCTCTGGCCGTGACCGTGGCCGGAGAGCGGGTGTATCTGGCTGATGATGCGGACGGCGTGCATGTCTATGAGCGGGCGGGGGACGGGTTGGTGGAAAGCCAATGGCTGGACTGGCCCGGACAC
>JALWDV010000699.1 GCA_027036755.1 Anaerolineae bacterium | reverse complement strand
CGCCAGCCTGTTTTGCGGAAGAGGGGAACCAGATAGAGGGCCATTGCAATGACGATAGCCAGGAACAGCGTCAGCCCTCCCGGCGCGCCCGGCAGTTTGGCCAGGGCCGCCAGCCCGGCCGCCAGCGAGAGCAGTCCCAGCAACCCCATGCCCGCGCCCAGCAGCACATCTCGCCCCGCCATGCTTTTTTGTCCGCCCGCCTGCTGGCGCAGACTGGTGAGCGTCAGCAAGCCAAACACATACAACCCCATGGCCAGACCAATCCAGGGGCCGCGGCTCTGGGTGAAGAGGATGGCCAGCATCTGGATGACCAGCACGAAGAGGAGCGCGCCTGCGGTCAGCGCGTCCGCCGTCGAGCCCTGTTCATCCAGCAGCATCTTGCGGGTGGCGGTCATCAACCGCTCGATGGTCAGCGGCACGGCCATGATCAGCCAGGCCGCCAGGAAAATGGAGTTGCCCATGTTGCCCGCCACGCGCTCGACGGTGTCGCCGCCCCAGGGCAAGGGGTCCAGGTGATAGTGCTGGATGACGCCGTACAATGCGATGGGCAGGCTGACCAGAATCAGGGTGTATTGCAGGCGTCGCCATTGCCCTTCCCGCCGCAGCGCATCCAGCGTGAGAAAGAAGAGCGCGATGTAGCTGAGCATGGTGAACGCGCCCTGAAGCCGCTGGTAAGAGCCCCAGAAGCTCTGTCGCGGAGCCACAGAAAGCGCGGTGCTCAGCAGATAGGCCGCCAGCAGGGCCAGCACAGGCAGAACCAGGGGCCTGCGCCAGAAGGATGCGCTTTGCTGACGCTCCCCCTCCTCCTGTTTCGAGCCCGTCCGCCAGCTCTCGAACAGCTTGCTCACCCCGGCGATGAGCCCGAACAGCGCCACGGTGCGCATCAGGCTGATCTTGTCGGGTTCGAAGACGCGTTGGGAATAGACGTTGAAAAACAACGGCGTCAGGATCAGGGCCAGCAGCCAGGCCGTCTCCATGACGGCGTCTGCATATTTCATCAATCGTGACATCATGGGCGTTTCTCTCATCACGCTTCGAGGGCGCTAAGCACCAGGGGTAAAAGTTGTTTTTTACGTGAAACCACGCCATCGGCCCGCAGGGTTCCATCCGGTTCGCGGTTGTAGGGCAGCAATTCCAGCGCGGTCACCTCATTTGTCAGCAGCAGGCGGCTGGAGCCTGCCACCACGTTGGTGACCATGAGAATGGCGAAGTCCAGGCCGTTTTCGTCTCGCAGCCTGATGAGCGCCTCGCGTAAGGGTTCGAGATAGCGTTTGAGCTGTTGGAAGCCAGCCACTTCCACCTGGGAGATGCCGAATCTCATGCCCCCGGCCTCATATAGTTTGAAATCGGCGCGAACGATCTCATCGGGCGTGCGGGAGGTGAGTCCTGCGCCCGCCTGCAGAATGGCCCTGGTGTAGGATTCGAAGGTTTCGCCCGCCAGGGGCGTACCGCCGATGAACGCCCAGCGGCCCAGCCTTTTGGCCGCCAGCCGATCTCGCTCGGTGGTGGTGGGTGAGGTCAGGCCCAGGGTGTCGGAGATGAGGCCCGCCAGCAGCAGGCCCGCCAGCCTGGGCGGTGCGCTGAATCCGACGTCGTCGATGCGCTCCGAGACCAGGGTGCTGGTGCTGCCCACCGGGTCCACCGTGAATTTGATGGGGGTGCGAGTGGGCGCGTTGCCCAGGCGATGGTGATCCAGGATCTCGATGAGATCGGCTTCGTCCAGCGACCCCAGGGCCTGGTCCGGCTCGTTGTGATCCACCAGCACGACTTTGATGCGGGGCGGATGCAGCGCTTCGCGCTGGCGGCAGATTCCCACATAGCTGCCATGATCATCCACGACCCAGAATTCGGTGCGCTCTTCTCGCAGGATGCGGGGCAGCGCCTCTTTGATGCGGTTGCCGGCCCGGAACCTGGGCGCGTTTTCATCGCACACTTCGCGGGCGGGGGTGTCGAAGAGCTGGGAGAGGTGTACGTCCGTCTTGTGGGTGTGCGGGCCGATGAGTTCGCTCAGCCAGTTGAACAGGCTAAGGCCGGTGACGAGGCCGTAGGGCGAGCCATCGGCGTTGATGACGGGCGCGATGCCGCCGGTGCGGGTGGCGATGGCCCAGGCCTCGCGCAGGGGCTCATCGGGCGTGGTGGTGTTGAAGCGATGAGCGATGTTCTCGAAGCGGGGGGAGGCGTCGGGCAGCAGCAGGGGCGGCTCCAGTTCCAGTCGCTCCAGCACCCAGGTGGTTTGGGGATTGAGCTGGCCCGCCCGGGCGGGGATGACGTTTTCGCCGGGCAGGGTTTCATCCAGAAACCAGGCGTAGCCCATAGCCGAGGCGATGGAATCGGTGTCGGGGTTGCGGTGTCCGATGACGTAGATGGTGTTTTCGTGCTTGGGCATTTTTATCGCTCGATGGTGTGTGCGAACTCGCTGGCAACTGCTAACGTAGCTCT
>JALWDV010000698.1 GCA_027036755.1 Anaerolineae bacterium | reverse complement strand
TTCCAACTTTGCGCTTCTTCTACAGGACGCATTGAGCAGGATCGTAATTCGTAATGCGTGATGCGTAAGGGGTGGTGTGAAACCTTTACGCATTACGCATCACGTTTTACGTGAGTTCGAGATCAATGGCATCTTCACACCGAAAACAACATACATTCATCCACTTCCGAGGTCTCCGCCTATGAAACCACCTCCCTTTGAATACTTCGCCCCAAGCTCCCTGCCCGAGGCGCTGGAACTGATGAACCAGCACGGGTATGGGGCCAAAGTGCTGGCGGGGGGGCAGAGCCTGGTTCCCACCATGAACTTCAGGCTGGCCAACCCCAGCGTCCTCATCGATCTCAACCGTATTCCCGACCTGGGATTTATCAACTCATGGCAAAACGGCCTCAGCATCGGGGCCATGACCCGGCACGTGCAGGTGGAAAAAAGCCCCAAGGTGCTGGATAAAATGCCCCTGCTCCACGCCACCATGCCCCGCATCGCCCATCCCCAGATTCGCAACCGCGGCACCATTGGCGGCAGCCTGGCCCATGCGGACCCGGCTGCGGAGCTGCCGGCGTTGCTGCGGGCCGTTCGGGGGCAGGTCAAGGCCCAGAGCGTACGCGGCGAGCGCTGGATCGACGCCGATGATTTCTTCGTCGATTTCTTCACCACCGCCCTCGAACCCGACGAGATTCTGACCGAGGTGCGGCTGCCGGGCCTGGCCCCGCGTAGCGGCTGGGCCGTGGACGAAGTTTCCCGCCGTCACGGCGATTTCGCGCTGGTGGGGGTGACCACCGTGGTGCGGGTGAACGCCAGCGGCGCCTGCGATGAGGCCCGCATGGTCTTCTTTGGCGTGGGCGATGGCCCGATGTTGGCCGAGACCGCCGCGGGCGTGCTGCGGGGCGAACAGCCCACCGACGACGCTATCCTGGCCGCGGCCGAGGCTGCCGCCCAGAAAGACGTCGATCCCCCCACCGACGTGCACGCCACCGCCGCCTACCGCCGCCATCTGGTCAAAGTGCTGGCCAAACGCACCTTGCGGCGGGCATTCGACCGCGCTCTGGGCAAGGAGGTCCACAATGACTGACCTGGTAACCATCAATGTACGCGTCAACGGCGTCGATTATCAGCGCCAGGTGGAGCCCCGCCTGCTGCTCAGCGACTTCATCCGCCACGATCTGAACCTGACCGGCACCCACGTGGGCTGCGAGCATGGCGTCTGCGGCTCCTGCACCATCCTTTTTGACGGCCAGCCCATCCGCTCCTGCCTGCTCTTTGCCGTGCAGGCCGACGGCCACAACATCCTCACCATCGAGGGCCTGGCCCCCGACCCCGACCATCTTCATCCCATCCAGGAGGCTTTCCACGAAGCCCACGCCCTGCAATGCGGCTTCTGCACTCCCGGCTTTGTGATGACCCTCAAACCCTTCCTGGAAGAAAACCCTGATCCCTCGGATGAGGAGATTCGCGAAGCGATCTCGGGCAATCTGTGCCGCTGCACCGGCTACGATCACATCGTGGACGCGGTGCACATCGCAGCCGAAAAAATGCACGCGGGCGGTTGACAAGGCCATCGTAGGCGAATGTTGCACGAGTCACTGGCATTGTTTGCACAAAAATGCTAAAATAGAGCAGTAATGAAACTTTATTCGTACATTTTTTGCTAGAAGGAGCAATTCCGATGACCCGCGTAACGATTCAAAAAGTGATGCCCACCTTACCCGTAAGCGAACTGCGAACGCATCAGGCCCAGGTTCTGTCCCGATTGCAAGAAGGCCCCATCCTCTTAACCCAACGCGGCCGCGGTGCGGGCGTGCTCATCCATCCCGATCAATGGAATAAGGTAATGTCCTATTTGGAGCAATACGAAGCCATTCTCGGCCTGAAAGGTCCGGTGACGCAGTTATTGTCATCTTCTTCGCGACAGCAGCGCAAAGCAGGTAGCGCCAAGCACATGGACATTCACATCTCAGATGATTTCGACGAACCATTGGAAGACTTTGCAGAGTATATGTAATGAATCTGCTTCTAGACACACATGCGTTTTTGTGGTTTGTGCTTGATAGTCCTCAGTTGCCGGACAAATCTCGCATAATGATCGAAGACTATTCAGTGACCGTCTTCATCAGCATGGCTTCAATCTGGGAGATGGCCATCAAGGTTAGTTTGGGCAAACTCACCTTACCCGTGCCCTTTGCCCAATTTATTCCTGATCAGCTCATTCAAAATCACATGCTGCTTTTACCTATCGCCATACCGCACATTCAACAAGTCGCTCAAATTCCATTCCATCACCGTGATCCCTTCGACCGTCTTCTGGTTTCTCAGTGTCTTGTGGAAGGAATGCCGATCATCAGTCGCGACGCATCACTGGACGCTTACGGCGTCCATCGAATTTGGAATGATCGAGATTAAAACCACCCCTTACGACGTTGCCGAACATTTGCGCACGCCCG
>JALWDV010000697.1 GCA_027036755.1 Anaerolineae bacterium | reverse complement strand
ACCCCGCCCCTCCCCCGAACACGAGCGCAGCGAGTATCGGGGGAGGGAGACGCCCATCTGCTTCACAAATTGGCAAAGCGATGGGCTCCTCCCCTGCAAGGCGTCAGCCGAAGCGGGGGGAGGCCGGGAGGGGGGCTTGTCTCCGAACCAAATTTGAGGGAATTTGACAGTAAGGTCGTTTTCGCTTGAACTAACCTGACAGGTTCCTTCGGCAGCGATTCAACGCTTCGTTGTTGGCTAAAAACCACACATCCTACCGCAAAGGCTACGAGAACCTGTCAGGTTTGAGTGGAAAAAGACAACCAACTGGCATACGTTAGCAGTTACCTTTTCTGAATGACTTCGCGTCTTCGTTTCCGTCGTGTCTTCGTGGCAAAAGATGCCGATTGGGGGCAACGCCTCTGGCAGTTGCCAATCGGCATTCTAACATGGAGCGGGGATTACTCCCAACCGGCGTCGGCGATGATCATCCAGGGGCGGTTGGCGACGCGGGTGAGGAAGAGGATGACGGCGCGGCCCGATTGGTGATGGTAAAGCCGCTTGCGGAAGGGTTCCGGCTGGATGGGTGAGCCCCGCTTTTTGACGGCGATGACCCGGGCCTGCATGACCCGCAGGCGGCGATTGAGGCGTTTGAGCTCGAAGGGATGGTGTTCGAGAACGCGCCAGGCCCGGGCCAGGGGCGTGATGATCCGCGCCTCTCCCGAGAGATAGGCGATCTCGGGGTCGATCTGCCACAGCCCCAGGGCCGCGGCCAAATCGCCCACAGCGCCGGCGCGAATGACCGCGGGATCGGGCTCGTAGAGGAAGTCGCCTGGAGGTTGCACCCGGGCCCGAGCGCCACGCGCCCACAGGCTGACGCCCGCGGGCAGCACGGTGGCCCGCCGCCCTGCGGCCGAAGTCAGATCGCCAAACCACAAGACCGCTTCCTTGAGCTCGCCATTCAGGCTGATCCACTCGGCCTCGGCCCCGGGCGGGATGTGCTCGTGGCCCAGGCCGGGCATCAGTTTGACGCCGAGGTGGGGAATGCGATGGCGCTGGGCCAACAGCGCGGCCAGGGGTGGCTGCAAGGCGTCGGGATGAAAGATGCGGCGGGCCGCGGTGCGACGTCCCGGATCGGCCCAGGCGGCCGCGACATCCCACGCGGGAGCGGTGACGTCGGCCTGCACAGGGAGGATGGCCGGGGCCAGATCCAGCGCCCGGGCGTTGGCTTGCACCAGGGCCGCGGCCAGTGGGTCGCGATCGACGGCGAGGACGCGCGGGCCCGCCTGGGCCAGGGCGATGCTGTCGCCGCCCAGACCGCAGCCGAGATCGGCCACGTTGGCGAAGGTGGCGTAGCGACGCGCTGTGTAGCGGGCGACCGCGCGGGGGCTGGCCTGTTGCAATCGGGTCTCGGTGAAGAACATCCTGCTGGCCCGGACGCCGAATTTCTTTTCCGCCCGTTTGCGCAGCCGGGCGAGGCTGACGAGGGCTGAGGCCTGCTCGGGCGAAAATTCCCGGCGCAACCGGGTGAGCGTCGCCAGCAGGGCTGAATCCGCGGGCGGGGTTTCGGTCAGCGCTCGCAGCCGGGGCGCGGCCTCATCCGATTGCAGCCAGCGGAGGAGTTGTGGGGTGAGGGTCATGGCTGGATGGTAGTGCATTGGCGGGCGGGCGTCAAGATGCCGGACGCGAAAAAGGCCCGACGGATGCCGGGCCTTTTGTCGATTCATGTGCGCAAGTGCGTCGCACCTTTCGGTCGCTGCGCTCCCTCGAAATGACGTGGGAGAGCCGTAATGCGTGATTCGTAATGCGTGACGACCTCACGAATTACGAATCACGCCCGTTGCAAACTCGTCCAACGTGGGCTTTGCCAACCTTCAGCAACCAGCAATCATCCTATTTTCGGAGCAAGTAGTAGAGGACGCCTGCGGCCAGAGCCAGGACCAGCAGACCGCCGATGAGGAGCAAAGCAAGAGGCGGGCCGCCCGAGCCCTGGGCGGGTGGCGCGGCGGGCGTAGGCTGGGCCTCCTGCGTTGGCGCGGGCGTGGGCGTGGCTGTGGCGGGCGCAGGGGTGAAGGTGGGCGTGGGCGGGATGTCTTCGATGACCGGTATCTGCTCGATGTCGGCCACGGGCTCCACCTGGATCAGGAACACCCATCCCGGCTGTCCTTTGTAATCGATCTGGAACCAATCGCCGGTGATGAAAAGCCCCGTGATGGGGTAGGATTCGCCTTTGTTGGCCAGCCCGATCTCATCATAGATCAGCCCCGGCCCCTTTCGGACGGGGACGTTCTGGCCGACGATGATGGCCATGGGCGGGCCGGGCGTGGCCGTGGGCGAAGGCGGCGGCTTGGTGGGAGGAGACGCTGTGGGCGGCGCGGGCGTCTCCCCCGTCTTGGTGGGCGCAGGAGAGGGCGTCAGGGTGGGCGTGGGCGTATCGGTGGGTGTGGGGCTGGGCGTGAAGGTGGG
>JALWDV010000696.1 GCA_027036755.1 Anaerolineae bacterium | reverse complement strand
GCCGCATGTCCCTCTTCAGGGACATTTTCGGCGCGAAAGGCGTCTGTCTGCGCAGGCAGACAGGCGGCCGCAGGCCCTTGGCCCTGATTTCAAATCGGTGGGTCAGTGAAAGTCGTGAAGTACTGAATTTAGAATCCACAAGAGGCAAAGGGTCGATTTTTCCCCTCCCGGCCTCCCTTTCGCCCCCACTCCGACTCTCCTTCGATACTCGCTGCGCTCATCGCCCCTCATGCACGATATCCAGATCGTTGTTCGCCCGGCCCGGGCTTCTGACATCGAGCGCATCACGCAGCTCCACCGTCATGCGCGACGCGTGGTCATGCACTTCGGCCACGAAGACCTGATGCAGATGGTCAAGCGCAGGGAGTGCCTGGTGGCCGACACTGGGCCGCTGCTGTGGGGGTTCATCTGCACCACGTCCCACCAAAAAGAGCTGGCCATGTTGCGCGGGATGGGATTGATCAACGGCTGGCGCATCGACGATGGCCTGTCGCACCTGCTGCGCCCGCTGGAAAACGCGCTGACCGCCCGCGGCGACCGTTTCCTCATGCACCTGGCGGTGGATGTGTGGCTGGCCGCGCCTCTGATGCGTCAGGGTTTTACGCCCCATGATTACATCATCCACTTCGAGCGAGCCGCGCCCCCGCGTCCCCTTTTGCCCGAATACCGGCTTCCCCAGGTGACGCTGCGCGTCCTGCACCCCCACGAGATCGGCGACCTGACGGTGCTAGATCATCAGGCTTTCGAGTGGCCCTGGCAATTCAGCAGCGGCGAGTTGGTGAAATGGCTGATGATCGCAGACCGGCTGGTGGTGCTGGAGCAGGAAAACGAACTCGTGGGCTATTCCTGCATGCAGGTGCACGGCGAGCAGGCCCAGATCGTGCGGCTGGCCGTGGCGCCCACGCTGCAAGGCCGGGGCTACGGGCGTTATCTGCTGGCGGACGCTCTGGATTTCGCCGCACAGCGGGGTGCGACGCATATCACGCTCAACACCCAGTGGCGCAACGCGGTCTCGCAGCGATTGTACAAGGGGTTCGGCTTTCGGGCGGTGGGCCGCCGCATTCCCGTGTTGATCAAGGATTTGCAGCCGGGGTAAGAAATGAAGTGATTATACAGATCACATGTCAAACCTTGAAGGCTAGAGCCGCCAACAGGCGACATGCCAAGACCGTAAAACGTCAAGCGGCAAACGTCTTACTGTTGTAACGATGTTAAACTGCAGGACGCATCTTTGGCGATAACATCCTGACGTTTGACGTTTTACGCATGACGCGGGTCGGCATAAATGGCCAACGTTGCTTCGTCAGGTGTCGTTTCGTTGTGGCCTGTATAGTTACAAAATGAAATCGTTTGGGTGCGGCGCTTCTCAGCTATGCTGAAAACGATTGTCTTCAAAAAATCCAGGAATGTGCAGATACAGGCCCGAGCCCGACACCGCCACTTCGCCATTGGCCAGCAGCAGACGTCCGCGGGCGTACACCTTACGCCCATCCACCTTCTCGACCCAGGCCTCGACCCGCACGGGCGCGTTCAGGGGAACGGGCTGCCTGTAATCCAGCTCGTAGTGGGCCAACAGCGCCCGATAGCCCGATTGCCACACGCTCGCGCCCATGGCCTCATCGATGACCGCGGCGCTGGCTCCGCCGTGGGCGTGGCCGGGCGGGCCCTGCTGCGCCAGCTTGAAATGAAAATCCGAGGAGATAAGCACGCTGCCGGGCGGAAAACGCCCCTCGTCATCGGGGGATTCCCGTCGAAAAGAGGCTATCCAGGTCAGGCCAATGCCATGGGAATTCTCATCGCCGCAGACGAAACAATAACCATGATAAGGCAGCGCCCGGGTGCGGATAAAGGCGTCATCGTGAACGTCGGTCATACTTCCTCCACTAAAATCGGATGGAGGATACTATAACATGAGGCGCTATCGCGCGGGAAAACCGCGGGGACGCCCGGTCGCGAGCCGCCTGGATGTTCTCCTCGCCCCCCGGCGTATGTCACATCGAGCCATCGCGCTCACGGCGCAGGAGTGGCGGTGGCGGAGAGCGTGGAGGTGGCGTCGGGCATTGGAGCCGGGGTGACGTCGGCCGCGGGCGCGGGCTCCATCTCGAACTTTTCGGCAGGCACTTTGTAGAGGATGAGGGAGAATGGCGCGTCGAACTGCCGACTCAGTTGATCCTCCAGCGAATCAGCTATTTGCTGCGAGAACGCGCCCGGCTGGAATTCGATAACAGCCAGCGTCACAGCGTAGCCTTCGCGCATCTGATCCACCTGGATGGAGAATATCTCCACCGGCAAATCCTTGATGGCGTCCCGGATAGCCTCCTCGATTTTCGCCGTCGTCACCACGCTATCGAAGGTGAAAATCTCTTTATCCGCAGGAATGAAGACAATGTCCATGGTCACAGGCGCGCCCACTGCATCCCGCAATTCCTGGCCCAATTGCGCCAATTCATCCGAATTCAAGGGCTGATCATAACTGAGCACGGCGCCGCTGAGTCTGTAACCTTCCCGGGCGTGGGTGATCTTCACATCCAGCGGCTCGAAGCTCTTCTGATAGAGGCTCTTGGTCATCACCTGATGGATGGCGGCAAGCTGATGCTGCTCCAGCACCGAGCGGTAGGTGACATAGCCGAGGATGATGACGATGATGGTCAGAAAAACCAGTGTGATCTTCAGGCCGCGCACGACTTCGCCCCAGCTCTGCTTTTCGGGAGAGAGGAAATCCAGCGCCAGGAAGACCAAAGCGGCGGCCAGAACGATGGCGATGAGGTTGGTGATGAAAAGCAGCAATGCGCCAAAAGCGATGTTGAGATCGGCCGTGGCGAAGCCGTAGCCCACCACTGCCAGAGGCGGCACCAGGGCCGCGGCGATGGCCACGCCCGGCAAGGCCGCGGCGATGCTCTTCCGGCTCATGGCGTAACCGCCGGCAGCGCCCGAGAGGAAGGCCACGCCCAGATCCAGCAAGTTGGGATTGACGCGGGCCATGATCTCGTTGGTGGGCTGGCGGATGGGCGAGAGGAATGTCAGCAGCGCGCCCACGAAGATGGCCATCAACACGCCCTGAGCGGTGGATTGTGCGCCCTGCCCCAGATGTTTGATGTCTCCGCGCACAATGTTCATGGCCATGGATACGATGGGGCTCATCAACGGAGCCACCAGCATGGCCCCGATGATGACCGCGCCGCTGTTTTGCAGCAGCCCATACATGGCGATGCCGCTGGAGAGGATGATGAGCACAAAGAAATCAACCGAGGGCGTGGCCCCGGACGTCACCTCTCTGACCACTTCTTCGCGTTCATCCAGGGTGAGTTTGGGCAAGGGCGCGGTGATAGTCTCCCACAGGCGGGAGCCCCAGGCGAAGCGAATATGCTCCTGCGCCCGCACCAGCACGGTGGGCACGCTCAAACTCTGGAAGATGCGGGCGTTGACGCCGCCGAAAAATGACCGCCGGGTCATAAAATTGCGCGCCGCGCCCAACACCAGCAGATCTGTATCGCTGATCAATTCGTTCACCGCAGCTTCGAGGGTGGACATGCGCAAGATGCGCAACTGCACCCGATGGTCATCGGTGTCGGACTCATGGATAAGGCGCTGCACCTTTTCCCGCGCCTCCACCTCCTCCTCCAATGAAGCGCCATGCTGCACGTAGTGAATCACCTCAAGGACGCCATCGGGCGCGGTCAGGGCGTCGGCGATGGTCAGGGAGGCCCACGCGTGCCCGCCATCGCCGATTAACACCGTCACATGCTTCAATGCGTCGGACTCGGGTAACTGGTTGAAGAAGATGATGTTGCCCGGAGCCAATCGCAGCACTTTGTCATATTGCTCGATGTTGAGAGCGGGCTCATCGGCCATGAAGTCGGGGGGGATCATCAAAAACAGGGCGTGCTCCTCCTGGGCGGCGTTGATGAGTCCCTCGATCAACTCGGAGGCCAGGCGCACCATTGGTTTGATGGTGACCGTCAGCGCCGCGTCTCCCCGTTCCTCCTCCCAATTCCTGACCAACCGCGCAAATTTCTCCCACATCTCCCGCCCCATCCGTCGCTGCACATGCAAAGGCTGCTGATCAGAGACTTCGACCACCTGAACCACGACCAACCGAGTCTGGGCCCGGGTTGCAAGCTTGCTTCCGAGGGAGAGAATCCGGGGCAGGTTGTTCAGATCATGCACGAAAACCAATACGGGGGGCGCAGCATCCTCCCGGGCTTTCTCCACGTCCCCCGCCGCAGGCTGCTTCTCCGCCAGCGCCGTTTCGTCATAAGTCTGGCGTTTGCCCCGGGCCTTGAGCGCCCGGCGATAGGAGTAAGCGCCCAGCACGGCCAGGCCAATGATCAGCCAGATGAACGCTTCCTGCATATTGTCCCAGGTGAGATTGAACACGGCCACAGTGGCCGCCACCACGGTCATCCCCGGAAACAAGGGATGATAGGGCAGTCGGAAGGATCGATCGCGAGGCAGCCTGGGCCTGGGCGAGAACACATCCGGGGCGTGCACCAAAATCGTCATCCAAAGCAAGAAGGATGCGGCCGCCCCCACAATGATCATGGTGTCGACGAACAGGATGAAGAGAATGGACAAAACCGCGCCGATGAGCAGGGGCGGGAAGATGGTTCTGCGCAGCCGATAGTTGAAGATCGACGGAAAAAAAACATCGTCCGTCATCACGGAAATGACTTCGATGCTGCTCTGCAGACTGCGACTCAATCCCATGAACGCCAGCGCCAACGCGAACAGGGCCAGCAGGGCCGTGGCGATATCGGAGCCGATAAAGATGATCCCCGAATAGTTGTTCACAGAAAGCGCGTGGTGGAGTGATGAGTCGACGCTCGCCGATGGCAGCGTAGCGATGGCCGTCACCCCGCCCAGCACGATAACGATGAACATGATCGCCCAATGTATTTGCAGCAAGACGCCTCTCCGACGACGAACGATGCGACGTCGAATGCCGTAGATCATCAAAACGCCCCAAAAACTGCTCATCAGCAAGGCGGAAAGACGCAAGGGTCTGACCGAGCGTAAGACAGAAGTAAGGCCCGTGAGCGTATCGTGATAGTTGATGATGCTGTAAATGGCCAGTACCGCCAGGAAAATCAGGCCCGAATGCACCAACAGGGTGTTCAGCCTCCGGCTGCCCCGCCAGCCTGTGACCTTGAAAATCAAAACCAGCGCAACCACTCCCACCGTCAGCCACTTGAGGCTGAGATCAATGCCGCCGCCAAAAGCGCCGTACAAAGTCAGGGCGTAAACGACGATGATGCGGGCGAGGATGGCGCTGATGGCGGCGTAGCCGCCTATCTCAAGCCATCCCACCAAAAACGATAACGCCAGTCCATAGCGATTGCGCACCAGGCCATAAACGCCGCCAAGCGTGCTGATGGCCTCGGAGCGCTCGCTGTAAGTGAGAACCAGGGGCGCGACAAAGAGCATCAGCCACAAATATCCCAGCATGGTCGTCTTGGAGCCGTAGATCACGGCGAAACGTCCCAAAATGGCCATGATGCCGACGCCGACAGCGACGCTGCTCCCGGTTGAAATCGCAGCCCGATAGTTGATGTCCTGATGAATTTGAATCAGCTCTTTGGACGTCTCCCCAAACGTCGATGTTTGAGAGTCATCATTGAATGCCATAATGCAACCCAGATGATCCAGATGATAATGTATGAGGCGGCGAATGTTGGAGAAAATGAGGATATGGTTTAGATTATAACCCACAATCTAACACACGAAAAACACATTTTCCATTGTCTCCTGTCGAAACTCGTCAGAAACACCGAACATCGCCACCAGAGCAGGTTCGCCTATGACGTATTCCAACGATTCGCCGTCCCCCAAGCTGGAGACCCGGAATCTGACCCGCGAGGTGGATGGCAAGCCCATTGTCGATCATGTGAGCATCAAGGTCTTTCCCGCCGAGGTCATGGCCGTGGTGGGGCCTAGCGGCGCGGGCAAATCGTCGCTGCTCCGGCTCATCAACCGGCTGGACGAGCCCAGTAGCGGCGCGGTGTTTTTGGATGGCCGGGATTACCGGGAGCTTGCGCCGCGCGAGTTGCGCCGCCGGGTGGGCATGATCATGCAGATGCCGTATCTCTTCCCCGGTGCGGTGGCCGAAAACATCCGCTTTGGCCCGCGGCAGCGGGGCGAAGACCTGCCCGATGAGGAGATCGAGCGGCTGCTGGCCCGGGTGAATCTGTCGGGCTTCAGCCATCGGGATGTAAGCAGGCTTTCGGGCGGGGAGGCGCAGCGGGTGGCCATCGCCCGGGCGCTGGCCAATAATCCCGAGGCGCTGCTGTTGGATGAGCCCACGTCCGCGCTGGATGAGGAGGCCAAAGCCGCGGTGGAAACGTTGTTGGCGGAGATCATCCGCGAGGCGGGGCTGACCTGCGTGTGGGTGACGCACGATCTGGCTCAGGCCGCGCGCATGGGCGACCGGGTTGCCCTGATGGAGGCGGGCCGATTGCTGCGCGTCGGCCCGCCCGAGGAGGTGCTCGATGCTTAATCAGTTCTTCTCCGATCCCATTGCGCTTTCTGCGGCCCAGGCCGTGATGGCTGCTTTCATGGCCATGGGCATGATGCTCATCGCCAGTTGGGCGGGCATTCATCTCGAAAAGGAGATCCTCATCGCCTTGCTGCGGGGTCTGGTGCAGGTGGTGGCGGTGGGAGCTATCCTGCTCTACATCTTCCAGGGCCCGGTCCTGTTTGGCTTTGTCATTCTGTCGGGAATGATGGCGTTGGCGGCCAAGACGGCGGAAAAGCGGGCCAAAGGTCTGCCCGGCGCGTTCAGGGTGGGCTTGTATGGCATCGGCATCGGCGCGGGCTCGGTCATCGTGCTGATGACCTGGGCTGGGGTTATCGACACCAAGCTGACGGTGTTGATTCCCATCGGCAGCATGATCATCGCCAACAGCATGAACGCCACTTCGCTGGCGCTGGATCGTTTTCAGGGCGAGGTGAGATCGCATGTGGGGCATATCGAGACGGCGTTGGCGCTGGGCGCTCCGCCCAAGACGGCTATTCGCCCCTACGCCCAGGCCGCGGTGAGGGCCAGCCTTATCCCCCGCATCGATTCGCTGCGCTCGCTGGGCATCGTCTGGATTCCGGGCGTGATGGCCGGTATGCTGCTGAGCGGCAGTCATCCGGTGCACGCGGCCCTTTATCAGTTCGTGGTCATGGCCATGATCCTCGCCGTCTCGGGCCTGACTTCGCTGGTGAGCACGCTGCTCATCGCCGGACGCATCTTCACCGCCGCGGAGCAATTGGTCATCGGCTCGGAAGGATAGACGGTCGTGGTGCAGGCGTTTTCCCCATCTCAGGCAAAGTAGGATAAAATAACGCCCCAAGAACTTCCACCCATTTTGTCATCTCACGTAACTACCTTGACAATGTCACATTACGTCATTCAGCAATTTCAAATTTAGGGCATGGTTCATTCTCATTCAAAACCATCTTTACAATTTCTCCGTCAAACGTCATCCGTCAAACGTCAAAAAGAGCCTGTTTCGCCACGTTTTGACGTTTGACGCTTTACGTTTGACGTGCTTTGCCAGGCGTTGCCCCTATTGAAATTGT
>JALWDV010000695.1 GCA_027036755.1 Anaerolineae bacterium | reverse complement strand
GAGGGCCGGGGTGGGGGCCAGGTCCAGCGGCCAAGGCTGCAAAACTGACGAACGCTGTCTTGAACGTTGGCTCAGCAGGCCTACCTTAGTAGTTACCCCATCTTTTCGATAACACCCACTCTAACCTAACCTAGCCAGTCAGAACCAAAGAAGCTGATCTCACGCAAAGTCGCCAAGGCGCTAAGCTTTTCTTTGCTTCTTTTTTCCTTTGCGGCTCTGCGTTCCTTCGGCCAGTTCCTTCACTTCGTTCAGGACAGGCTCAGGACATGCTTTGCGTGAGACATTTTCTTGCCCGGTGGGCAGGATACCCTTGATAAGGCACTATGGAACCCACTCGCACTGTTCGATACTCCGTCCTCATGCCCGTCTATAACGAGGCCGCCACCTTGCGCACCATCATCAATCAGGTGCGGCTCATGCACGATTTCGATCTGGAAATCCAGCCCCTGTCGGGGGAGACGCCCCGGGAGGTGGTGCACTTGCATCAGGAGATCATCGCCGTGGATGACGGCTCCAAAGACGAGAGCCTGGCCATCTTGCGTCAGGCCGAAAGCGAAGGCCTCCTCACTGTGGTGGAGCATGAGCAAAATCAGGGCAAGGGCGCGGCCATTCGCACCGCGATCCAGCACGCCACCGGCGAAATCTTGTTGATCCAGGACGCCGATCTGGAGTACGACCCGCGGGATTATCCCCTGCTGCTGCAGCCCATTCTCGAAGGCCGCACCCATGTCGTTTACGGCTCTCGTTTCTTGGGCGGCCCGCGCAAGGCCATGCTCTATCGGCACATGCTGGGCAACAAATTCCTCACATTCCTCACCAACTTGCTTTACGATTCCATCCTCACCGACATGGAGACCTGCTACAAGGTCTTCCGCAAAGAAGTGCTGGATGGCGTGCCCTTGCACGCCCGGCGCTTCGAGCTGGAGCCCGAGATTACGGCCAAAATCCTCAAACGAGGATATCGCATCTACGAGGTGCCCATCAGCTACACGGGACGAGAGTACGATGATGGCAAGAACATCACCTGGAAAGACGCCTTTCCCGCCATCTGGGCGTTGATCAAATATCGTTTTGTGGATTAATGGGCGGCGATGCTCGGGCTGACGGCTTTCGGTCTCCTTTTGTTGATGGCCCTGGGCCTCTGGGCGCTGTGGGCCCAGGCCCGGCGTCGTCATTGTCAACAAGAGCTGGCCCGGGCGCAACGCGAAGCGTCGGAGCGCGCCCGGGCCTGGCAAGCGCATGTTGCGACGTTGGACGCGCTGACCCAGGCGACGCCCCTCGCCCTCATCCTGCTGGATGAAAACGGGCGTCTGGTCTGGCGCAGCCGCGCGGCCGAGGAGGTTTTCGTTCGGGGTCAGGTGGGGGCGGTTCCGATTTTTCTCTATCCCGCGCTTGAAAACTCCCTGGAGCAGACCCAGGCGGACGGGCTGGAGCACGCCCGGCAGTTCAATAGCGATGGCAGCGTCTATCTGATTCGCAGCTTCATGCTTTCGGGCCCGCCGCGGCTGCTTGCCCTGACCGTGGAGGATGTGACCGAGTTGCAGCGCCTGGGGCGCACCCGGCGGGATTTCGTGGCCAATCTCTCTCACGATCTGCGCACGCCCATCGCCACCATCCAGTTGTTGGTGGAGACGCTGCAGGAAGGCGCTGTCGAGAAGCCCAAAAAGCGACAGAAACTGCTGGATAGCATCGCAGCGCAGACCTTGACCCTGCAGCAGATGGTGCAGGAGCTGATGGACCTGAGCCTGATCGAATCGGGGCGGATGCCCCTGCGCCTGATGTCGACGCCCCTCTCCCAGATCATCGAGCCTGCGCTGATGCGCTTCTCGACCTCGATTGAGCGTCAACAAATCCGCCTTCAGCGGGCGTATGATCCGCATCTCACGGTGCTGGCCGATGTTGAGATTTTGCAACGGGTGCTGCAAAACCTGCTGCACAACGCCATCAAATTCACGCCCGAGGGAGGCGTCATCACCATCGGCTCCAGAGAATCGGAGGATGAGGTGGTGATCTCGGTGCGGGATACGGGCCCGGGCATCCCCGCCGAACATCTGGATCGGATATTCGAGCGATTCTACAAGACGGACAGCTCGCGCAGCAGCGGCGGCTCGGGCCTGGGACTGGCCATCGCCAAACACATCGTGGAAGGGCACGGCGGGCGCATTTGGGCCGAGAGCGAGCCGGGCCAGGGGGCCGCGTTCTATTTTTCCTTGCTGCGCGGCTGAAGACTCAGCCTGGGGTTGTAATGGCCGCGGCTGCAAAAATCCGCTGGATGCGTTTTGGACACACCCAGATCCGCTTTGGCGAACAGCAATTCCAAATTTAGGCATGGTTCACATCGTCCTTCCTGCATCTTTACAATTTCACGTGGTCGACGCCTGGCAAAGCACGTCAAACGTAAAGCGTCAAACGTAAAAACGTGGCGAAACAGGCTCTTTTTGACGTTT
>JALWDV010000694.1 GCA_027036755.1 Anaerolineae bacterium | reverse complement strand
GAAGCGGGCATTGTTTATTGCACCCGGGCCAGCTCCACTACCAGCATATCCAGGGCCAGATTCGCCTCCAGCTTGCCGGTTTTGATGGCCACGTCGGTCTCCAGCAGCCGGTCGTAGATGCTTTCCAACTGGCGCGGGGTGTAGTTGCGGGCTTGAGACATGGCTTTGCCGGTGGGGAAGGGATGAAGATGCAGGGCGGATGCGATTTCATCCTTGCGCATCCCCCGCGCCATGTAATCCTTGACTTGCAGCAAAATGCGATACTGGCGCACGATCATGGTGAGCAGATAGAGGGGATGCGCGCCCTGATTGCGCATCTGGGCCAGGAGCCGGAAGGCGATGGCGGTGCGACGATTGCCCAGCGCATCCACCATGTCGAAGATGCTGGCTTCCCGGGCGTAGGGGCACATCACGGCCAAATCCGCCTTGCTGATGGGGCGATCACCTGCGTAGAGGGCCAGTTTCTCCAGTTCGCTGTTGATGAGACGCAGGTTGGAGCCGATGAACGCGGCCAGGTCTTCGGCCACGCCTCTTTCCAGCCGGATGTTCATGGCCCGAGCGCGTTTCGCCACCCAGGCCGCCAGCTCTCCCCGCTTGAGCTGGGGCGTCTCGAACAGGGTCACAACGCCCCCATCGCCCAATTTGTTCATCGCTTTCAGCACGGGATTGCGGGCCGCCACCTTTTTGCTCTCGTTCAGCACCAGGGTTGTGGTTTCGGGGATGGTGGAGATGTATTCGGTCAGCCAGGTCAGGAAATCCCTGGCTGTCTGGCTTTGCTTGCCGTCCGGGCCTTTGCTTTTCGCCAGCCGCGTCAGAAGATCGTTGACGATGACCAGCCGGAAATCGCCCAAAAATGGCGGTGAATCGCAATGATGCTGCAATTGTTCTCTTGTCAGACTTCTCCCCTCCAGCGTCACGGTGTTCATTTCGGCCAGATCGCCCAGTCGGGCCTTGATCGCGGCAATGCGTTCGTTGCGCCCGAATTCCTCATCCCCGTGGAACAAGTAGATCACAGCGTTCAGTCTCCTGTCAATCGAGGATGCTTGTCGTAGGCGATGCCAATCCAGTGAAAAATCCGCTTTCCCACCTGTTTGCGCTGGATTTGGGTGATCCGAGCATGGGTGAAGCTGGCGCTTGTGGTGAGTTTGGCCTGGAGTCGCAGCCCCACCACCTGTCCCAGCACCACGCCCATCAGCGCGCCCAGCACGCCCGCGGGGATTTCTTCGGTGAGGCCGCGGCGTTTGGTGCTGGCGGTGGCGAGCATGGTGCCGCCCGCGGCCAGCACCGCCGACGAGATCATGTTGGTGCCGCAATTGGGATGAATGGCAAGCTGATGCTCGCCGCCCTGAATGCGATTGATGGCCTCCTGCACGGCCTGGCGCAGCGTCTCTGTGGGGACGTTGCCATAGATGTAGAAACCGCGGCTGTTGGAGCGGCCCGCCATGCTCACGTAGGGCATCATGCGACTGAGAACATGGATGGTTCCATGCTCGATGGCGTGATTCCATCGGATGTGATTGAGGAAATGGACGACAGACTCTTTCATAACTGCTATTTTACCACAACCCTCATTTTGTGGATGACTTGTCTCCGACGCCCGGAAATGCAGTGGATTGTTGCCAGGGGATGGACCAGCCGGCGCAGCCGCTGTAGATCATGGCAGCCTCCTGAGCACTGAGATGAGAAACCACATGCCCAATCCTGCTGAATCGGACATACAAATTGGCGGCGTGGTTCATTCTCATTCAAAACGATCTTTACAATTTCTCCGTCAAACGTCATACGTCAAACGTCAAAAAGAGCCTGTTTCGCCACGTTTTGACGTTTGACGCTTTACGTTTGACGTGCTTTGCCAGGCGTTGACCCTATTGAAATTGTAAAGCTGGTGGAAGGACGATCTGAACCATGCCTGAAATTGTAAAGGGTGCGTCCCATTTCGGTTGGAAGCGTTTGTTATGTCCGCCCGGCGATGAAGTCGCCGGGCTACAAAACAGCGCCGGATAAATCCGGCTAGCCCCGCAGGGGCGCTGTTTCTAGCCGGGGGACTTCATCCCCCGGCGCTGGCGGCGGGCGCGAAGCGCCCCGCCAATGAATGGATTATTTTAACTTTCCAACTCATTTTGGACACAGCCCAATCATTTCAGCCTTCATGGCAAAGCGTTGCATGGGACACCTGTATAGTGCAATTGCCGCCCCTTTGCAGGGGGATTGATTATATGCCTTTGATTGTGTAAAATAGAATCGGGGTTGAAGCACTGTCATCCCGCCCCCCCCATTCAACAACCTTCCAACGTTGCAGGAGCAAGCATCATGGAACTCATCAAGGTTTCGGCCCGATCTCGTTCGACCGCTGTGGCGGGTGCAATTGCAGGCGTCATTCGCGAGCAAGGCTATGCCGAAATTCAGGCAATTGGCGCCAGTGCGGTCAATCAGGCAGTCAAGGCCACAGCCATCGCTCGCGGCTATCTGCAGGAGGATGGCATCGCCATTGCTTGCATCCCCGTTTTCACTGAAGTCAGTATCCAAGGGTTGGAGCGGACAGCGGTCAAGTTGGTGGTGTGGACTGTGGCGAAAGAAAGTCTGCCCGAGCGTTTGGTTGTCCTGTTCGAAGCGGAGAGGCGGGCTCAAGACGCGTCTTCAGATGTGATGTCGATGGATGAGCTTGAATCCTGATAGAGAAATCCCGCTGATGAAGCGTCGGCGGGATTTTTGTCGCTTCAATCGGTTTTGAGCGAGGCCAGGAGTCGCCGCCATCCATCGTCGTTTTCGCCCGGAACAAAGGGAATGTAGAGGGTCGCTCGTTGCAGCAGGCGGCCGTAACGCGCCTGGATTGCCGGGCCGATTTCATCCCAGTCGCCCGTTACGGCGAAAACGTTTAGCATTTCATCGGAGATGAGCGCGGGCATCTCGGCCCATCGCTTGCGCACGGCCATCTTGCCCAACGCCTCGCCGATTTCTCCCCATCCGTGTTGTTCCAGCACCGGGCGATAGGAGGGCGTGGAGGCGTAGAAGGCGATCTGCATTCGCACTTGTTGGCGACGCATGGCCCGCTCCTGTTCGTCGTCTCCAACGATGACGAAAACGGTGGTGCTGAAGGTCACATCCTCCACGCTTCGCCCCGCTTTCTCCGCCCCCGCAGCCACCCAGGGACGAATGCGGTCTCGCAGGTAATCAACGGTGTGGAAGGGATGCACATGGAAGCCATCGCACATCTCGCCCGCCAGTTCACAAAGACGCCGGTTGACGCCGGCGATGTAAATGGGAATATCGGGGTGCTCGATGGGGCCGGGGCTGAAGAAGGGAGACATCAACGTCATCTTGTAGAATTCACCGCGAAAATTCAGCTTCTCGTTGTATTGCCACGCCCGCCAGATGTGGCGCAAGGCGAGGATATACTCCCGTAGCCGCGCCGCGGGTCTGCTCCAGGGCATGGCGAACCGACGTTCGATGTGGGGTTTGATCTGGGTGCCCAGGCCCAGGATGAAGCGCCCCTGGCTGTATCGGGCCATGTCCCAGGCGACATAGGCTGTGTGCATGGGGTTGCGGGCGAATGCGACGGCGATGGCTGTGCCCAGTTCGATGTGATGGGTGTGTTCAGCAACCAGCGCCAGTTGCGGGAAGGGATCGTGGCGGGTTTCGGGCGTCCAGATGGCGTCGAATCCCATGGATTCTGCAGCGGTGACGGTTTGTTTGATCTGCGAAAGCGTGTCCGCATCGAGGACAATATCGAGCTTCATGTGGGCAATCCTGTGGATAACTTGTGGAAATTGTGGAAAAAATCGAGCTGGCTGTGGAATAAGTATACAACCTCTGCGGGTGCGCCTGAAAAATGGACAGAGGAAGGAGTGTACATTTTTTGAGAAAACAATTGAGCCTGATATACTTAAGCGCGACAGCCTCCTCGTCATTTGGTCACCTTCTCGCCCATAAACCGTTTTTCGTAGCGGGGCGTTTTCGTCCCGCTATTCTATCGCGCCTAAAAAATCTTCTTCTGAGGAAGGATACATGACTATTCGACACCCCCATTCTTTGCTACGCACCATTTTGACAGCCGCGATGCTGTTAGTGACAGGGGCGCTGATGCTCGTTATAAGCGGCTGGATGCCAACAACACCGGTTGGCGCCCAATCATCTGCGCCTGAGCCGGAAAAGGTTCTGCGACCGAAAGCTGTATCACCTGAATTCAGACCAGGAATTTATGTCTTTTTCGATTGGGACAATATGAATCCCGATGGCGTTCCCATCACGGGCGGACACATGTCGTATAACTGGAAGGATATTGAGATTGCTCCCGACAAGTACGACTGGAGCGAGCCCGACAAATGGCTGGAAGCAGAGGCCGCATACAACAAGCCCGCCATCATCGGGTTCCTTTCTTACAACGCCCGTTGCTGTGGCGGCGATGAGACCCCGCAGTTTCTCTATGATCTGCATCCCGACATGCGAGTGATCTGCGACGATTCATGGAGCATTCCCAAGTATTGGAGCGATTCCTATCTCTCAGAGCTGGAAAAGTTCATTGCTGAGGCCGGGAGACGTTACGATGGCGATCCCCGCATCTCGTTTGTTGAGATCGATGTGGGAATTTATGGCGAAACCAAGCCGGGCGACAATTTTCATCATGACTGCCTGGCCGACGCCGGTTTGACCAGCAGCTTGTGGACGGAGACGGTGGAGCGCATCATCGATATTCATCGCCGGGCCTTTAGCAAAACGCCCCTGGTGTTGCAATACGCACCCGTTTTCGAGAGCATAAAAGAACGCCGCGCGTTCACCGATTATGCTGCATCCCGGGGCGTGGGCCTCAAGCATAACGGTCTGCAGCCCGACACCGACGCCGCCAACATCAACAACCCCAACTACTCCATTTACGGCGCAGGACAGTATGATCCCATGTTCAAATGGTGGCGGGATGTCATCATCGGTTGGGAATCTTACGAATCGCAATACATGACCGGGCCCACAAACACCATGTGGGGCGTTTATAATGGTCTCGATAAACACGCCGATTATTTCGTCTTTTCGAAAGATCTGGTGGATAAGCCCGACAGAGAGAAGATTTTGCGCTTTGCGTTGGACCACCTGGGGAAAACCATCGAAAACAGCCCCTCGGCCTGGGTGGCCATGCGCGAGACCGAGTATTCGTGGTATCCGCAATTCGGCAATTACGATTTCTTCATGGAGCAGAATGACGAGGTTCCCGGCGGGCGCACGACGCCCATGTGGAGCGTTTCCTCTTATCCCGAGGGACGCTATACGCGCCGCACCGATATCGCCACGAATAATCCCTACATGTATTTCGATATCGATGATGGCTATCTCTTTGATTCTCATGAGCGGGTGAGACTGAACGTCACTTATTATGATCAAGGCAATGACAGCTTTGAGGTGCATTACGACGCCTGGGGGGATCCCAACAAACTGGCGGGCGTTGTGAGAAAAACCAACACAGGGAAATGGAAAACCGTCAGTTGGGAGCTTTCCGACGCCCGGTTTGGCAATCGGCAACCCGGCGGCGGCGCCCATCCCGGCTCGGATTTCAACATCTACGCCCGCAATGACGGCGATGAGACCATCCATCTGGTGCAGGTGGAGCGCCTGGACTTGCCGACTGCGCCCGCGCCCACCGCGACGCCCATCTTTCATCCCCACCCCACCCCCACCTGGACGCCTGAGCCCGGCGGCATCCGCCATCGCATTGGTTACCGGCAGGGCGTCGATGGCTATCATGGCGCCACCGACACTTTTGTCAACAGTTGGAAAGAAGATGTCAATTATGGCGACGCCGAGTTTTTGCGCTCCCGCTCGTCCAATGCGCAGCAGGCGTTGCTGAAATTCGATGGCATTGGACTGCCTGCGGGCGTTAGTCTGGATAAAGCCGTGTTGCAGGTTTATGCAAAAACGCGCAGCAATGACGCCAACTTCTATGTTCGCACCCTCGATATGAAGACGTCCTGGGAGGAAAACGCCGCCACCTGGAAGCAAGCAGGCGTTGGCGCATCATGGCGGAAAAGCCATTTTAGTTCCGATGATTACGTCATTCCCTACACCGATTTCAAATTCGTCATGGGAATCGGGCGCTGGGTGGAGCTGGATGTCACCTCCCTGGTCCGGCGCTGGCTGGAAGACCCCCAAAGCAATCATGGGCTGCTGCTGGATGTTTACAGCACGGCGGATGTGGCCATCGATTTTCCCTCTTCAGAAAATGCGGATGTCAGTTTGCGGCCGCGGTTGGTGTTGGAGTATCTAGACTCGGATTATACGCCTCCCACCGCCACGCCCACGCCCCACCGCAC
Source organism: Anaerolineae bacterium (assembly GCA_027036755.1). GTDB lineage: Bacteria > Chloroflexota > Anaerolineae > J102 > J102 > M2005. The sequence goes on along the minus strand of JALWDV010000694.1, from coordinate 1,278 downwards.
CGCCACGCCCACTGCGCCGCCCACCACGTCGCGCGATCTCATCGCTCATCCGGGCAGCCCTGCCATCGATGGCGATCTCAGCGATTGGGCCCTCGCGGATGGCGTTGCGTTGGACGTTTCCAGCGTTACGACCATCAACGGGGAAGCGCCCGCCAGCGACGCTGACAGCAGCGTGATGGTCTGGGCCGCCTGGGACGCCGAGCGTCTCTATTTTGCCGCGCGGGTGCGGGATGACATCCCCATTGTTGATAGCACAGATATCTGGAAAGACGACGGCGTGGAATTCGCCCTGGACGGCGAAAATGATGATGATCCTTTCAGCAGCAGTGGCGGGGATCATCAATTCACCGTACGCCGGGATGGGGTGCTCAACGATCGGGCGAAGCCCTCTCAGGAAGCCATTGTCGGAGTAAAAGAACGCAGTGATGGCTTTGATATCGAGATCGCCATTCCGCGCGCCGCTCTGGGGGGAGCGACGTTGCAAGATGGCTCGATCCTGGGATTCGATATCGGCCTCAATGACGACGATGATGGCGGCGCCCGGGATAGTCAGTTGATCTGGGCGGGTGACAACACCTACAGCGGCGCGCGCGATTTTGCGAATCTGAAGCTTGTGAGCGCTGCCGCGCCCGCGACGGCAACCGCCACATCCATCCCTACGCGAACGCCTACGCCCACCGCCACCCCTACGCCCAATCCTGTGACCGTCTCTCGCCATCCTGTGGCGGACGCGTATTTCAGCCAATGGCATCCTTATGATAACTATGGCGCCTCGCACCGCATCGCAGTGCGCTCCGCCAACGTTTCCGATGCTTTCATTCGCTTCGATTTGTCCGATATTCCCATTGGTTCGCGGGTGATAGAGGCGCGGCTGGATGGTCATCTCATCTCGGCCACCAATGCCAATACACTCAAAATCATGGTGCAGCGGGCCAATCGGGCCTGGACAGAAAAGGGCCTGACCTGGAACGACGCCAGCGAGGGGCGGTCTTGGACGGGAGGCGGCGCTTCCGCTATTCCCGAAGATCGGGCTGCCAAAACCTATGCCAGCACAACCATAGGCGCGGACGCGGCCGGCTTTTCACTGGATATCACCGATCTTGTGCGAGAGTGGGTGGAGCAAGGGGTGCAAAACAACGGCCTCATCCTCCATGGCGAAAGTTGGGGGCAAGTGCAGTACAACTTCGCCAGCCGCGAGGCTGTTGAGGTCGATCACCGCCTCTTGTTGACCATGACTTATCTGCCCAACGGCGGCCCGCCCCTCCCCACAGCCACGCC
>JALWDV010000693.1 GCA_027036755.1 Anaerolineae bacterium | reverse complement strand
ACGGAGGACACGGAGAAAATAGTGGTCGTTCACAGAGAAATTTCTCTCCAAATCTCACCTTTTTCTCCCTCCGTGCGCTCTGTGCCTCCGTGTTGAAGGTTTTTTCAGTACAGCCAATCATTAATCATCAATCATCCCCATTCCACCGACTTTTCCACTTCCCCATCCTCATGTCCCAAACATCCCATCTACTCACCCCCTCCCGCCCGGTCGGCATTGTCGGCTATGGCGTTTACATTCCCCGCTACCGGCTGCCCGCCACCGAGGTCTCCAAACAGTGGACCGGCGGCGCGGGCGGCGTTCCCATCAAGGAAAAGGCCGTGCCCGGCCTGGATGAGGACACCGCCACCATCGCCATCGAGGCGGGACGCAACGCGCTGGCCCGCGCGGGCCTGGCCGGACGCGACCTGCGGGCCATCTGGGTGGGCAGCGAAAGCCACCCCTACGCAGTCAAGCCCACCTCCACCATCGTGGCCGAGGCCCTGGACGCAGTTCCGCTGCTGCAGGCGGGCGATTGGGAGTTCGCGTGCAAGGCGGGCACCGAGGCGGTGGTGGCCGCGGTGGGCCTGGTGGGCTCGGGCATGGCCGATTACGCCATGGGCATTGGCGCAGACACCGCACAGGGGCGCCCGGGCGACGCGCTGGAATACACCGCGGCCGCGGGCGGCGCAGCCCTGATCATCGGCCCCGCCCACGAAGCCCTGGCCCGCTGGGAAGGCTCCCTCTCATACGTGACCGACACCCCCGACTTCTGGCGACGCCCCCAGGCCGAATACCCCTCCCACGGCATGCGCTTCACCGGCGACCCGGCTTACTTCGAGCATGTGGTCACCGCGGGCAGGCTGCTGCTGGAGGCGATGAACCGCACTCCAGCAGATTACCGTTATGTCGTGCTGCACCAGCCCAACGTCAAATTCCCCAGCCGGGCGGCGAAGATGCTGGGCTTCAAGCCGGAGCAGGTGGAGACGGGCCTGCTTTCGGGCGTCATCGGCAACACCTATTCGGGCGCTTCGTTAGTGGGCCTGACCGCGGTGCTGGATGAAGCGCAGCCGGGCGACCACGTTCTGGTGGTCTCCTTTGGCTCGGGCGCGGGCAGCGATGCGTTTTCGCTGGAAGTGACCGACAAGATCGAGGAGCGCCGCCATCTGGCTCCCACGACGAAGCAGTATATCGACCGGCGGATAGCCATTGACTATGCGACATATTTGCGCTTCCGCGGCAAAATCAAAATGAAGTGAGGCGTCAAACGTAAAACGTCAAACGTCATCAGGGCGCTCCGTGGGTGGCTGTTCTTTGACGTTTGACGCATGACGTTTGACGTCCTTTGCAAGCGCATTCAAACGCAACAAAACCGAAGGACATGCTTTTATGAGAGACGTTGCTATCGTAGGCATCGGACAAACGCCCGTGGGCGAGCTGTGGGACAAATCCCTGCGCCATCTGGGCCATGACGCCATTCATGCAGCCATGGCGGATGCGGGCATCGAAACAGCCGACGCGCTCTATGTGGGCAATATGCTTTCGGGCGAACTCAGCGGCCAGGAGCATTTGGCCACCCTCATCGCGGATTTCTCGGGCCTGCGCGGCATCGAGGCGGCCAAGATCGAGGCGGCCTGCGCGTCGGGCGCGGCCGCGATGCGCGTGGGCGTGCTTGCCGTGGCCAGCGGCATGGCCGACGCCGTCATCGTGGCCGGGGTGGAGAAGATGACCGACACCCTGCCTGCGGAGACCACCGCGGGCCTGGCCATGGCCGCGGATCAGGACTACGAGGCCGCGGAGGGGGCGACCTTCGTGGCCCTCAACGCCATGATCATGCGGCGCTACATGTATGAATTCGGCGTAGACAAGGCCGATTTTGCGCCCTTCCCGGTCATCGCCCACGAAAACGCCCTGGGCAACCCCAACGCCATGTTTCATCTGCGGCTCACGCCCGAGCGCTACGCCAAAGCCCCCGCCGTCGCTCCTCCCATCAACATCATGGATAGCTCTCCCATTTGCGATGGCGCGGCCGCGGTGGTGCTGATGCCCTACGAGCAGGCCCGGGAGTTCGGGCGGGGCAAGCGTCTGGTGCGGGTGGCCGCCAGCGTCTCCGCCACCGACGCCCTGGCCGTGCATGATCGCCGCGATCCGCTGTGGCTGGAAGCTGCGTTCATCTCCAGCCAAAAGGCTTACGCGCTGGCGGGGGTCACGCCCAACGACATCGATTTCTTCGAGCTGCACGACGCGTTCAGCATCATGGCCGCGCTCTCATTGGAGGCCAGCGGCTTCGCGCCCCGGGGCAAGGCTCTGGAACTGGCCGCGTCGGGCGCGCTGGCCCGGGATGGACGTCTGCCCATCAACACCATGGGCGGCCTCAAGGCCCGGGGGCATCCGGTAGGCGCCACGGGCGTGTATCAGATGGTGGAAGCGGTGATGCAACTGCGGGGCGAAGCGGGCGTCAATCAGCTCGA
>JALWDV010000692.1 GCA_027036755.1 Anaerolineae bacterium | reverse complement strand
CGAAAGGACGTAGGAGAGCCTATTTACTGAACAGTCCAACGGCAGGCGTCCCTGCACCGGTACCGATGAAACTCCCTTGTTACGTCATTTCGACGACCCCAGGGAGGAGAAATCTCCTCGTCTGCAAGGGGATTTCTCGGTCGCTGCGCTCCCTCGAAATGACGTAGGAGAGCCTATTTACTGAACAGTCCAACGGCAGGCGTCCCTGCACCGGTACCGATGAAACTCCCTTGTTACGTCATTTCGACGACCCCAGGGAGGAGGAATCTCCTCGTTAGCATGGGGATTTCTCGGTCGCTGCGCTCCCTCGAAATGACGTAGGAGAGCCTATTTACTGAACAGCCCACCGGCGGGCGCGTCCGCTCCGATACCGATGAAAATGCCTCGCGGCCAGGACTGCGCGGGAAGCCGATCCCGTAATACGTGAGGCGTGAGGCGTGAGGTCGTCACGCATCACGCATTACGCATCACGTCCGTTGCAGACTCGCCCGACGTGGGCTTTGCGAACCTTCAGCAACCAGCGATCATTCTATTTTCAAAGCAGACGCTCTAGGCGGCGAGAAGGGTCTTGGCCCGGGCGAGCACGCTGGCGGGCAGCCATGCGGGCGAGATGAAACGGGGATAGACCGACAGGCGCTCGCGTAGCGAGAAGCCCGCGTCTGCGCTGGCCGCGGCCAGCTCCTGGATGGCGGGCCAGGGCGCTTCGGGGTTGATGTGATCCCGGGTGACGGGAGAAATCCCGCCCCAGTCGTTGATCCCGGCCAGCAGGTAGAGGCTGTACGCGTCGGGCGTGAGGTTGGGCGGGGCTTGCAGGCTGATCTCCGGCGGCAGGATGAGGCGGGCCACTGCGATGGTGCGGGCCATCTCCAACGCGCCGGGCTCATCTTTGGCCCGAAAGCGAATGTCGGGCTTGCGGCGGAAGTTCTGGATGATGACTTCCTGGATGTGGCCGTGGCGGCGGTGCACCTCGGCGATGGCGAAGAGGCTTTCCACCCGCTCGGCCGGGGTCTCGCCGATGCCGATGAGGATGCCGGTGGTGAAGGGGATGCGCAGCCGCCCCGCTGCCTCCAGCGCGGCCAGACGCCGTTCGGGCGCTTTGTCGGGGCAGCCGAAGTGGGCCTGGCCTTTTTCCATCAGGCGGGGACTGACGTTTTCCAGCATCATGCCCATGCTGCCCGCCCAGGGCCGCAGTTTGCGCCATTCGTCCTCGTAGAGCGCGCCCGGGTTGGGATGCGGCAGCAAGGTGGTCTCTTCGAACACAAGGCGGGTCATGGCGGCCAGATAATCCACCGTGGTTTCGTAACCCAAACGGGCGAGCTGCTCCCGCGCGGCCGCGTGGGCCAGTTCGGGGCGTTCGCCCAGCGAGAAGAGCGCCTCCTTGCATCCGGCCCGCTGGCCCGCGCGGGCGATGGACAGCACTTCGTCGGGGGCGAGGATGCGGGCCCGGGGGTCGCCAGGCGCCCGGGCGAAGGTGCAGTAGGCGCATTTATCGCGGCAGAGATTGGTGAGGGGGATGAAGACCTTGCGGGAGTAGGTGACGGTGCGGCCCCAGGCGTCATCCCGCACGGCGCTGGCCCGTTGCATCAGAGCCAACAGGTCGCGGCCCTGGGCCAGGATGAGCGCGCGGGCCTCATCCAGCGAGATGGAATGCGCAGCGCTCGCTATCATGATTCGTCCAACTCAGTTCGCTGTTTGAGTTCGTCCGTGACCAGCTCGTTCACCTTGTTGAACTCTCGCACGCGGATACGCCGGATCTGATCGAACAGCATCAACAAAAGGGCGACGCCATTGAGTCCGTAGAAAATCGTGACGATCTTGCCCAGCTTCGTCTGGGGGGAGAAGTCGCCAAACCCAATGGTCGTGATAGTGACGACTGTAAAATAAACCGAATCCAGCCATCCCCACTTCTCAATCCAATGGAAGAGAATCGCGCCGGCAGTGATGAGCAAAGCTGCGTAGATCAGCACCGGCCGGGCTTCTTTATCTACGAACAAATCAAGGAGGAAAAAACGATAAAATGGCCTGAAGAACAATCGGACAGACGTTGAGTATTTCTTGCTCATTAGACGCTCCACAGGGAAGGTGTTGGAGATGATCACTGCGGGCAATGATACCACGATCTTCAAAGAACCGTCCACACTTTTGCGCAAAGAGTGACAAAAGTCATTGATCATTCGCCGCGGAAGCGCAAAAATGGAAAGGGTGCGTCCTATTTCGGTTGAAGAAACAGCAACGCCTCCAGCGCCGGGGGATAAAGTCCCCCGGCTAGAAACAGCGCCCCTTCGGGGCTAGCCGGATTTATCCGGCGCTGTTTTGTAGCCCGGCGACTTCATCGCCGGGCGAACGTGACAAACGCTTCCAACCGAAATTGGACACACCCAAATGAAAAACAAGTGTCGGATAGTTTCCAATCGACGCATTATTGTTTTACACTTATTGCCTGTCACTATTGTATTGCCTTGTATTGTTCTGATACAGGCATCCATCAACATTCCTCTGGAGGTATAAAACATGAAAAAACGTTTCGTCTTTGCGCTAATCGCCACACTCATCCTTGCGGGATTGGTTCTGAGCGGCTGCGGTGCGCCCGCGACCAAAGCGCCTGAGGCCCAACCCACCCAGCCTCCGGCCAAGAAGGCCACGGAAGCGCCCGCCCAGCCCACAGAGGCCCCCAAGCCGACAGAAGCGCCCGCTCCCACCGAAGCGCCCGCCCAAGAGGCGGTGACCATCCAGGTGTTCTACCCGGTGGCCGTGGATGCGCCCATCGCGGACATCCTCAAGGGATACATCGACAAGTTCGAGAAGGAAAATCCCAACATCACCATGGAGCCGGTGTTCTCGGGCGGGTATGGCGATGTGAAGACCGCCATCCAGACCACCATCGACGGCGGCGGCAAGCCCCCAGCCCTGGCCGTGATGCTGGCCGCGGACGTCTATGACCTGATCAACGCCGATTACATCATTCCCCTGGATGATTACATCAAGGGCATGGACGACGGCGACGCTTATCTCAACGATTTCTTCCCCGCGTTCCTGGAGAATTCCCGCACCGAGGACGGCTCGCTGTGGAGCATTCCCTTCCAGCGCAGCGCGGTGGTTATGTACTACAACGCTGATCTGTTCAAGGAGAACGGCATCGAGCCGCCCGATAGCTGGGAGGCCCTGGGCGAAGCGGGCCAGAAGCTGACCGTGCGGGATGGCGACAACGTCACCCGCTGGGGCATCGAATGGCCTTCGGGCTGGCCCTACTGGCTGTTCCAGCCCCTGGCCATTGGCAACGGCCAAAACATCGTGGGAGATTCTTCCACCGAGGTCTATTTCGACAACCCCAAGGTCATCGAGGCGGTGCAGTATTACATCGATCTCTCGCACGAGTACAAGGCCATGGCCGAGGGCGTGCAGGGGGTCTGGGGCCAGGCTCCCAGCGATCTGGCCAGCGGGCAGACCGCGATGATCGTGCATTCCACCGGCAGCCTGCGCGGCATCCTGGAGCAGGCGGATTTCGAGGTGGGCGTGATGCCTATCCCGGGCCACGAGCAGGGAACCTTCGCCACGGTTCCGGGCGGCGGCAATCTCTACATCTTCAAGGATACACCAAAGGAGCAGCAGGACGCGGCCTGGAAATTCATCGAGTTCCTGAGCCAGCCCCAGTACGCCGCCGATTTCAGCATCAACACCGGTTACATCGCCACCCGCCAAAGCGCCTATGACACGCAAGCCATGAAGGATTACATCGCCGAGACGCCGCAGGCCGCGGCCACCCGAGACGCGTTGCAATACGCGGGCAAGGAGTTCTCGGTGCAAGACCTGGGCGAGGTGCGCAACATCTTCCACGATTATCTGCAGAAAGCCTACAACGGCGAGATGAGCCCGGCCGACGCCATGGCCGCAGCCCAAAAGGCCGCGGACGAGGCCCTGGCTCCCTTCCGCGACTGATTCTCTTTCCAACCCCGTGCGACGCACTTGGAAACAGGCTTAAGCCCGTTTCGGAAGTGCGTCGCACTTCTCTCTTCCTGGAGCCGCCCATGAGCGCAAGCGCGTCCGCCGTTCGCAAGCGCAAACGGCGCAACCCCATCCTGCCTTATCTGCTCATTCTGCCCACATTCTTCTTCGTGGCCATGTTCACGGCCTGGCCCACCCTGCTGGCCTTTTATCAGAGCTTCTTCCGCCAGCGTCTGAACATCGCAAAATTTCGGGAGCCAACCTTCATTGGACTGGGGAACTACGCCACCCTTTTCAATGATCCGCGCTTCTTGCTGGTGCTGAAAAACACCCTCATCTACGTGCTGGTGACCGCTCCCATCAGCATCGTGCTGGGATTCCTCTTTGCGCTGCTCATCAACCGGGCCATCAAGGGCATTGGCCTGGCCCGCCTGGCCTTCTTCCAGCCCACCATCCTGCCCATGGTCAGCGCCGCCACCATCTGGATGTTCTTCTTCACGCCAGATTACGGCCTGTGGAACACCTTCCTGCAGCGATTCGGCTACTCGGGCCCGCAAAACTGGACCGGCAACCCCGATCTGGCGCTCATCGCCATCATGATCGTGACTATCTGGAAAAACGCGGGCTACTACATGATCTTCTATCTGGCCGGGCTGCAAAGCCTGCCCACCGACGTGTATGAAGCCGCGACGCTGGACGGGGCCAGTTGGTGGCAAATGCTGTGGCAGATCACCTTCCCCCTGCTGCGGCGCACCACCCTGTTCGTCTCCACCATCGCCTTCATCGGCGCGTTTCAAATGGTGGATCACATCTTCGTGCTGACCAAAGGCGGCCCCAGCCGGGCCAGCACCGTATTGCTCTATTACCTGTGGCAGATGCGGTTCGAGAATCAGGATGTGGGCAAGGCGTCGGCCATCACCATCATCCTCATCATCTTCCTGCTGATCTTCACCGTCACCAATTTTGCGCTATCCGAACGCAAAGAGGAGGAAACTCATGCCTGACGCCGTCTCTCCGCGCGGATTTTGGGGCAAACTGGGATATTGGCTGGCGCTGCTGTTCACGGGACTGCTGGCCTTGTTGTGGGCCGTCCCCGTGATCTGGGCCTTCGTCGCCTCCACCCGCCCGCCCACCGAGCCCTTGGGGCGGGGCGATGTGTGGTTTGGCAGCTCGCTCACTCTGGTGAACTACGCCACCGCCATGTCGCTGGCTCCCTTCAAACTCTACTACATCAACACCATCCTCATCGTCACCATGATCCTGGGCGTGCAGATCATCACCATCACCCTGGCCGGTTTCGCATTCGCCCATTACAAATTCATGGGCAAGCAATTGCTGCTCTTCTTCATCCTGCTGCAACTGATGATCCCCACCACCGCCCTGCTGGCCCCCAACTTCAGCACCATCCGGGCGCTGGGCCTGTTCGACACCCGTCTTGCCATCGCCATCCCCTACTTTGGCTCCGCGTTTGGCACATTCCTCATGCGCCAGGCATTTTTAGAGGTGCCGCGGGATCTGGTGGACGCCGGGGTCATCGACGGCTGCAACTGGTGGCAATTGCTGCGCCACATCTACCTGCCGCCCTCCAAATCGATGCTGGTGGCCTTCGGATTGTCCTCGGTCGTGTGGCACTGGAACGAATTCCTGTGGCCGCTGGTGGTCACCAACAGCGACAAAAGCCGCCCGCTGACCGCGGGCCTGGTGCGATTCACCCAATTGGGCGAGATCGGCGCGCAATGGTCGCTGCTGACCGCGGCCACTCTGCTGGTCGTCGCGCCCCTGTTCATCGTCTTCCTCATCTTCCAGCGCCAGTTCATCCAGAGCTTCGTGCATTCGGGCCTGAAGTAAATCGGCATGGTTCACCTTCGGTTATTGGGAATTTGACAAACTCCGCCAGGTCTTTCGCAACAGGATAGTTGATATTCGGTATTTGGTATTCGAAACGCCCCGGAACAGGGGCAATATCCAATATCCAATATCCAACAGCCCGTTTGTCAAGCTCCAAAACGTCTATTTAGAACCATGCCAGTAAATCCAACAAAAAAGAGAACACACTTTATGTCATCCACCAACAACACCTTCGACGTCATCTTCCTCATCGCCCGGCCCGCCGCGGGCAAAAGCGAGATCATCGATTACCTCAAACGCACGCCCGAGGCCGAACGCCGCCAGCGCTTTCACATCGGGCCATTCGACGAGCTGGACGACTTCCCCATGATCTGGGCCTGGTTCGAGGAGGACGCCATCCTCCATCGCATGGGCAAGCCCCGTTTGCACACCGACGACCAGGGCTACTTCTTGCACAACTACTTCTGGCACGTCCTCATCCAGCGGCTGGACCTGGAATATCACAAGCTGCTGCGGGATCATCCCGATTATCACGCCAGCCGCAGCGCCATCGTGGAATTCGCCCGGGGCAAAGAGCATGGAGGGTTCAAGGAAGCGTTCCGGCACTTTTCGGAGGACGCCCTGCGCCGCGGCGCCATCCTCTACATCAAAGTCTCGTGGGAAGAATCCCTGCGCAAGAACCGCCGCCGCTTCAACCCCGCCCGGCCCGACAGCATCCTGGAGCATGGCCTGCCCGACGACAAGCTGGCCAGGCTGTACAAGGAGAGCGATTGGGAGGAATTCAGCGCCGGGAATCCCGAATTCATCACCATCAAGGGCGTGGACGTGCCCTACGTCGTTTTCGAAAACGAGGACGACGTGACCACCCCGCGCGGGCCGGAGCTGGGGCAGCGCCTGGAGGAAACCCTCGGGCGCTTGTGGGAGATTGCCAACCGGGGTGAGTAGTGCGAAAATAAAACGTCAATGCATCCCCAGCCATCCCGCCGTCACCCTTCCCCCACCAGCGAGGCGTCAGCCATGTCCGCCAACATCTCCACCCGCACAAAGGTCTTCCTCGGCGTCGGCCTCATCGCCGCACTTGCCTTCATCATCGGTGATCAAGACATCCTCGACATCCACTGGCTGCGAATGATCGCCAAGCCCATCCCGGTGCTGCTGATGGCCATCCACCTGCTCTTGCTGCCCGGCAAGCATCGCTTTCAATGGCTGGTCATCATCGGGCTTATCTTCGGCATGATGGGCGACATCTTGCTGGAATACTCGCCCGAAACATTCATCTTCGGCCTCGTTTCATTCCTCGCGGGGCATATCTTCTACATCATCGCCTTCACGCTCGACTGCCGACGGCCTGGACTGGGCTATGCCATATTCGTTTATCTTTACGGAGTCGCCCTTTACAGCTTCCTCGAGATCGGAGACATGGGAGACATGGCTCTGCCGGTGCTGCTGTACGTGTTGGTCATCACCACCATGGTGTGGCGCGCCGCGGCCCGCTATCACGCCCCCGGCGTCAATCAAGAATCGGCCAGCGCGGGCGTGCTCGGAGCCTTGCTCTTCCTGGCCAGCGACTCTCTCCTGGCACTGACGATCTTCATTTTCCCCATCCCCTTCGCGGGCGTGGTCGTCATTATCACCTACTGGCTGGGACAACTGGGCATCACCCTGGCCGCAAAAATGCAAAACCAGTCATCGCAGCAGTTGGCCTGAGGAGCGTCTGCACCAGATAACCCGGAGCCCAAAAAGCTGATCTCACGCAAAGAAGGATCGCTTTCCCCCTTCCCGGCCTCCTTTTGGCCCCCACCC
>JALWDV010000691.1 GCA_027036755.1 Anaerolineae bacterium | reverse complement strand
CTAGCCCCGCAGGGGCGCTGTTTCTAGCCGGGGGACTTCATCCCCCGGCGCTGGCGGCGGGCGCGAAGCGCCCCGGGCCTATAACCGGATTATTTTGTCAATGTTTCTCTGAAACGCCTCATTCCCAACGCTTCCACCGAAGACAACAGCCATGACCACTCGAACAAACGACGCCACCTCAGCCCCTTCCATCCTCGATAGCCCGGCCATCCTTTATCTGCGATTGAACTGGGAGAAGATCGCATGGATTACGCTGATCATCATCGCTTTTGTGCTGCGCGTTTATGATGCAGGCGCTCGCACCATCAGCCATGATGAGAGTCTGCACACCACTTACAGCTACAATCTGTACAATGGCGTGGGGTTTCGGCATGATCCGTTGATGCACGGGCCGCTGCTGTTTCATCTGACCGCGCTGAGCTATTTCATTTTCGGGCCCAGCGATTTCTCGGCCCGGTTCCCAGTGGTGCTGTTGGGGACGGGCGTAGTGGCCATGTTGTGGTGGTCCCGGCCCTGGCTGGGGAAGTTGGGCGCATTCCTGGCCGCGGCCATGCTCGCATTCTCCCCCACCATGCTGTTCCACAGCCGCTACATCCGCCACGACATGTACGCGATTTTCTTCGCGCTGGCGGTGATCATCCTCATCTACCAATTCATCCAAAAGGGGAACAAGCGGCTGCTGGTGGCTATGGCCGCAATGCTGGGCCTGCTCTACACCACCAAGGAGGTGGCGTTCATTTACGTCATCATCCTCATCAGTTTTCTGACGCTGGCGCTGTTGTGGCGGCTGCTGGTGGAAAACTGGGAGGAAACGGGTTATAAATGGCCGTTCCTGGGTCTGCTGGCCGCGGGCGGGTTGTTCCTGATGTATCCCATGTATGAATCGATCCACGCGCCCGTAGGCCAGGTGGTGAAAAGTCATAGCATGGGGTTCGCTGTGTGGCCCCTGGCGATCATCGGCGTCATCCTGCTGGCCGCAGCTTTTTGGACGCTGTTCAAGGGTTTCGGCCGGGAGCGGCTGCAAAATTGGCGGGAGCTGGATGTGACGGTGTGGGTGATCACGCTGTCGGGGCCGTTGTTCGCCGCGTTTTTCATCAAGATGTTCGGCGGCAATCCCTCCAGCATCAATTTCAATAATCTTCTGGCCCATGACACCATCATCGCGGGGGTGGTTTTCGTCGTGATGTGGGTGGGCTTTACGACGCTGGGCGCGCTCTGGGCCAATGCCCGGGGCGAGCTCTACGCGTATCTGGGGGGATTGGGCCTGTATTACGGCCTGATGCTGCTCTTTTTCACCACCTTTTTCACCAATGGCGGCGGCGTGGCCACGGGCCTGGTGGGCGGGCTGGGCTATTGGTTGAGCCAGCAGGAGGTGGCCCGCGGGGGCCAGCCCTGGTTCTATTATTTCATGCTGGTTCCCCTGTATGAGTTTCTGCCCATGCTGCTGAGCGGCTTGGCGACCATCGGCGTGCTGGTGCGCGTCGTTCGCCGTCAGCGCATCGATTCCGCGCCCACGGATGACGTTTCGGGCCCGCAGGCCGTGCGGGATCTGTGGACGTTGTATCTGGTGTGGTGGATCGCGCTGACGTGGGGCGCGTACACCTGGGCGGGCGAGAAGATGCCCTGGCTGACCACGCATTTTGCTGTACCCATGGCGCTGTTGGGCGGCTGGTGGATCGCATGGAAGCTGAAGACGGTGGACTGGCGGGCGGTTTGGGAAAAGGGCGGCCTGTGGATTCTGCTGGGCGCGCCTATCTGGCTGATTGTGCTGTTCGAGATTCTCAAGCAGAAGCCTTTTCAGGGGAAGTCTCTGGATGCGCTCAGTCAGACCATGGCGGTGCTGGTGGGCCTCATCGTGCTGGTCATCTTCGCCTGGGTGCTGTATCGAAAGATCAGAGAGCTGGGCGGGGATATGAGCGCGCGGCTCATCTTGCTGAGCTTGTTGGGGTTGCTGACCCTTTTCTCTCTGCGCACTGCTTTTATTCTGAATTATGTGAATTACGATTATCCCATCGAGCCCATCGTGTATGCGCACGGTGCGCCCGACATCAAGATCGTGGTCAACGATTTGAAGGAAATCTCGCGCCGCACCGTGGGCGAAAACGCGCTGACTTTCGTCTATGATGATCAGACCACATGGCCTTTCGAATGGTACTTCCGCGATTTCCCCAACAAGAAGTTCGTGGGGGCCAACATCACTCGCGAGGCGCTGAAGGATGTTCCCGTCATTCTGGTGGGAATCGAAAACGAGGGCAAGGCCAAGCCGTTTTTGGGCAACAATTACTATCGCACCGAATATCGGCAGATTTGGTGGCCCAAGGAGACTTACAAACAACTGGTGGATGGCGTGGCCCAGCCCGATGGCACGGTGCTGAAGGGGCTGCCGCTGCTGTGGTCGTGGATCAAAAATCCCGAAAGCCGCAAGGTGTTCTGGGACATCGTGCTGTATCGCAAGTATCAGCAGCCCATTGCCGAGTGGAGTCCGGCGGATCATTTCGTGATGTTCGTGCGCAAGGACATCGCCTCGCAGGTGTGGGATTTGACCGCGCTGCCCGCGCTGACGGAGGCCGAGGCTGCGGGCGATGATTTCGCGGATAAGTATGTGGACGCGCAGGCCGTGCAAATCATCGGCGGCCCGGGCCAGCTTGCTCAGCCCCGCAACATGGCGGTGGCCCCGGATGGGCGCATCTATGTGGCGGACACCAGCAATCACCGCATTGTCGTGTTCGACGCCAATGGAACGATGTTGACTTCGTGGGGCGATTTTGGCGCAGAACCGGGCCAGTTCAACGAGCCCTGGGATGTGGCCATCGGCCCGGATGGCAATGTGTACGTGGCCGACACCTGGAATCACCGCATCCAGAAGTTCTCGCCCGATGGCGATTTCATCACTTCCTGGGGCGCGTTCGTCTCCACCGATGGCCAGTTGGGCCAGATGGGCGTGTTCTGGGGCCCGCGCGCCATCGCTTTCACCCAGGATGGCAATCTGCTGGTGACGGATACGGGCAACAAGCGGGTGCAGGTGTTCACGCCCGACGGCCAGCCTGTGACCCAATTCGGCGGCGCGGGCGTGGATGACGGTTATTTCGATGAACCGGTGGGCATCGCCGTGGATTCCGACGGCAACATCTACGTGGCCGACACCTGGAATCAGCGCATTCAGAAGTTCTCGTCCGATTATCAGTTCGTCAAAGTCTGGCCCGTGCCCGGCTGGGAGGGGCAGGACATTCTGATGAAGCCCTATCTGGCGGTGGATCAGAACAATCTGGTCTATGCCGCAGATCCCACAGGCTGGCGCGTGCTAGTGTGGGATAGCGAGGGTAAGGCCAGGGCCGCGTTCGGCGAGTTCGGCGCGGGCCCGGGCGAATTCGGTTATCTCAACGGCGTGGCCGTCTCCCCCGATAATTTCGTGTGGGTGGCGGACGCAGACAATAACCGCGTGATGAAGTTCGAGCCTATCCGATAGAGCCACCGCCGGGGGATAGTTCCCCCGGCTAGAAACAGCGCCCCTGCGGGGCTAGCCGGATTCATCCGGCGCTGTTCTGTAGCCCGGCGACTTCATCGCCGGGCGGGCGTGGATGACGCCATCCCGCATCTGACGGCTCACCCCTTGCCAAATGCTTCTTGTCCACCACCACCGCCGGGGGATAGTTCCCCCGGCTAGAAACAGCGCCCCTTCGGGGCTAGCCGGATTCATCCGGCGCTGTTCTGTAGCCCGGCGACTTCATCGCCGGGCCACCATCACCCTTCCGCAAAACACACCAATCGCTATCGTTTCTTATGCCCTACTGGCAGCTTTTCTACCATCTGATCTGGTCAACAAAATATCGCGAAGCCCTGCTCGCACCAGATGTAGAACCAATCGTTTATGAGCTGTTGCGCACAAAAGCCATTGGTCTGGAAGCTACAGTCTTCGCGATTGGCGGCATGCCCGACCATGTGCACATGGTTGTCTCGATTCCTCCCAAAATCGCCGTCGCCAGATTTGTTGGCCAAATCAAAGCCGTCACCTCCACCAAATTCAACAAAATGAACCTGCCCACCATTTTGTATTGGCAAGAGGAATATGGCGCATTTTCCTTTGATGCGAAACGTCTCCCAAATTTTATTGCTTATGTTCAAAGTCAAAAAGAGCACCATGCCCAGCGGACAACCATTGCTGTCTTGGAGCGTTGCTCCGGCGAAACAAAACGCATGCTTCGAGAGCCAGCTCCCACCTATGCCCTGGATGATAGCGCGTGGCGTGCTGAGTTGACATCACTTGAGGAATAATCATGCCGCCCTTTGCCCGAGGAACGCTCCCCGTCCGAGGGGACACCACCACCGCCGGGGGATAATTCCCCGGCTAGAAACAGCGCCCCTGCGGGGCTAGCCGGATTTATCCGGCGCTGTTCTGTAGCCCGGCGACTTCATCGCCGGGCGGGCGTGGATGACGCCATCCCGCATCTGACGGCTCACCCCTTGCCAAATGCTTCTTGTCCACCACCACCGCCGGGGGATAATTCCCCCGGCTAGAAACAGCGCCCCTTCGGGGCTAGCCGGATTCATCCGGCGCTGTTCTGTAGCCCGGCGACTTCATCGCCGGGCGGGCGTGGATGACGCCACTACCACTCTGCTTACTGCATATCCACAATGACCGACTTCCTCCGCTTCTGGCTCGTCCTCGAACTCCTGGGTCTGGTCGCCCTGCCCCTGGCCTGGCGGCTCTTTCGCGCCCGGCCCGACATGAGCCTGGCCTTCGCCAAAGCCCTGGGCCTGCTGCTGGTTGGCTACGTATTGTGGCTGGGAGCCAGCTTCGGGCTGCTGCGCAACGACCTGGGCGGCGTCATCATCGCCCTGCTGACGGTGCTGGCCGCGAGCCTGTGGCTGGCCCGGCCCGGATTGCAACGGGACGAAACGGGTCAGCGTCCGCTGCTGGCCGACCTGCGCCAAAACTGGCGCTACTGGCTGGGCGTCGAGCTGCTGTTTTTGCTGGCCATGGCCGGGTGGGCTGCGTTCCGGGCCTACAACCCCGATATCGCGGGCACCGAAAAACCCATGGAGATAGCGTTCATCAACGGCGCGTTCAACTCCGCCGCATTCCCGCCGCAAGACCCGTGGCTGGCGGGCTATGGCATCAGCTACTACTACTTCGGCTATGTATTGCTGAACATGCTGGCCCGGCTCTCGGGCGTGGCCACCACCGTGGTCTTCAACCTGGGCCTGGCCGCGATCTTCGCCTTCGCGGTCACCGAACCCTTTGCGCTGGTCTACACGCTGGTGCGGGGCGATAAAAAAACGCCCGGGTCCGGCGCGGCTGGCTGGATTTATGGTCTGCTGGCGGGCGCGTTCGCGGCCCTCATGGGCAACCTGGAAGTCCTGCTGGAAGTCCTGCACGCAAAAGGACTGCTTTCCCAGGCCGCGCTGGACTTCTTCGACATCAAAGACCTGGCCTCCGCGCCCGTCACTGGCCGCTTCAACCCCAATGCGGGCGGATGGTGGTGGTGGCGGGCCTCCCGGGTCGTTCACGATTACAACCTGGCCCACACCAGCGCCCAGGAAGTCATCGACGAATTCCCCCAATTCAGCTTCATCCTGGGCGACATGCACCCCCACGTCCTCGCCATCCCCTTCGCCTTCTTGATGATGGCCCTGGCGCTGAATTTGATCTTTGATCTCACGCAAAGGCGCAAAGGCGCTAAGGGAGATATAGAAGAAGGTGGAGGCTGGCGCAGCGTTTGGCGAACAGTGCGAGCAGCGTTCGGACTGGATGGCTGGGGGCTGCCCCTGGCCGGGCTGATGGTGGGCGCGATGGGCTTTCTCAACACCTGGGACTTCCCCATCTACGTCTTTCTGCTCACTGCGGCCTACGCGGTGCGCCGGGGCTATCAGGGCCTGCGCCTGGGCCAACGCTTCTGGAAAGAAATCGGCGTCACCTTCGTCAGCCTCGCCGCATTGGGCGTCCTCTTCTATCTGCCCTTCTACCTCAGTTTCAGCTCCCAGGCGGGCGGCCCCCTGCCCAACGTGGTCAATCCCACCCGATTCGTCCAGTTCTTCTTCATGTTCGGGGTCTTCCTCACCGCCCTGTTCTTTCTGCTGCTGACCGCCTGGCGCCGACAAAACGTCTCGCTGCGCGCCTTCGTGAACTGGCTGCTGGCCGTGTGGCTGCTGCCCGCCCTCTTCCTGGCCCTCTCCATTCTCCTGGTGCTGGTCGTTCCCAGCTTGCGTGATCGAGTGACGGGCCTGCTGGGCGGAACGCCCGCCTCCCTCCTCCCCGCCATCCTCAAACTGCGCCTGACCGCGCCCTTCACCTGGCTCATTGCCGGGGGCTTGCTGGCCGCCGTGGGCGCATTGCTGACGCAAATCTGGGGGGGTCTCACGCAAAGGCGCAAAGGCGCTAAGGAAGAAAAAAAAGAGGGGAAAGATGCTCTCACGCAAAGCAGCGAAGGAGCAAACGGAGAAGACGAACTGTGGCGAAGATTGCCCTCGCCCAGCCTCAGCTTCGCTCTGATTCTGTTCGGCACGGGCCTGCTTTTGGCCTACGCGGTCGAATTCGTCTACCTGCGGGACACCTTCGGCACCCGCATGAACACCGTGTTCAAATTCTACTATCAGGCCTGGCTGCTGATGGCCGTAGCCAGCGCCTACGCCCTTTACTACATCCAGACCCGGGCCGGACGGGCGTTGAAAGTGCTCGGGATGAGCACGGTGCTGGCGTTGACCGCCATCGGGCTGCTCTACCCCGCCTTCGCCATCCCCTCCAAGGCGGGCAATTTCCAGGGCGAGCCCACCCTGGACGGCGCAGCCTTCATCCAGCGCTACAATCCCGATGAATACGCAGTCATGCAATGGCTGGCCGAAAACACCACGCCCGACACCGTCATCGTCGAAGCGCCCGGCCGCTCCTACACCGACGACAACTTCATCTCAGCGTTCACCGGTCGCCCCACCTTGCTGGGCTGGGGCGGGCACGAGCTGCAATGGCGGGGCAACTACGACGAACCGGGCCGCCGCGAACCATTCATCGGCGCCATCTACAAAAACCAATCGCCCGAACTCGTGCGCCAGATCGTGCAGGAATTCGGCATCCAATACATGATCCTCGGCCCCAAAGAGCGAGACCAATACAAAATCTCCCCCAACACCGAACACAGCTACCTGCAACTATGGGAGCCCGTCTTCACATCCGGCCCCTACACCATCTACCGCTGGAAAGGCGGCGCGCCAAGCGAGGAGTGAGCAATCGCCCGCTCCGCCGCCCGCCGATGCGGACGAAAGTCCCTTGCTACGTCATTCCGACGACCGCGGGAGGAGGAATCTCCTCGTCTGCAAGGGGATTTCTCGGTCGCTGCGCTCCCTCGAAATGACGTAAGAAACTTATTTACGAAGAGCGGCGGCGCGGGGAGCCAATCCCGTAATGCGTGATTCGTGATGCACGACGACCTCACGCATTACGCATTACGCATCACGCCCGTTGCAGACTCGCCCAACGTTGGATTTGCGAACCTTCAGCAATCAGCGCTCTATCTTGACAATGTCACATTACGTCATTCAGCAATTTCAAATTTAGAATCCGCACGCGGAAAGGAGGCGCTTTCACCCCTCCCGTCCTCCTTTTTGCCC
>JALWDV010000690.1 GCA_027036755.1 Anaerolineae bacterium | reverse complement strand
GATGATTACATCCGCCACCTGATGCACCGCAGCGGAGAGGGTCATAGAGAGATTATACGCCCTGAAGCGTGTTTTGGGAATTGCGGGGTTGAGGGGGGCCCGAGTTCGATTTTTTGCGGTGCAGCAGCCAGGCGAGGGCGGCCATGATCAGGCTGACGGCCAGCAGGATGGGCGGATGAAAGATGACGCCCGAGATGACGCCCGCGGCCAGAAAATAGCCATGAAACGCGGCCGGCGTCCACGCCGCGATGCGGGGCAGGGGGCGCTGACTCAGACGCGGGCGCAGTGCGAGCATCAGCCCCATCGCGCCCAGAAGAACCAGGGCGATGACTTCTTCATACCAGACCCGCGGCGTGATGTCCACGATGAATTTGTTGGTGAACAGCACGCCGGCCACTCCCAACAGCATCGCGCCCACAGGCCCCAGCCAGCGGCTGAGCGCGTTGGGACGCCGGGCCATGAGGGAAAGTCCGGCCGTGAAGAAGAACACCACCCAGAACCAGGCCCAGAAGTTGGCCCAGGGCACGCCGAAATACTGAAAATCCAGTCCCTGGCCCCAATCCCACATGCCCAGGCGGATGGCGATGGCGTCCATGGAGAGATCGATGTTCAGGGCCAGGAGCGCGGCCAAAATGGGCTTCGCCCATGGGGGCAGATCGGTGGCGTTGGCGTACAGCCGGGATGCGTAGATGATGACGCCCCAGCCCGCGCCGATGGCCAGAGGCGTTTCTCCGGCGATCATAATCAAAAAACGCCCGTACCGGTAGGCGTGCAATTGCTGGATGGTGGCCCATTCCAGCAGCACGCCGAACGCCACGCCCATGATCACCTGCCAGACCACATGCCGGCCCCGATTGCGGGCGTCGATGACGCTCAGGGCCAGCAGGCCGTACATCAGCAACTCGAAGATGATGAAGTAGGGTGAGATCGTCATCCTGAACGGCTTATGGTCTATCCATTCTCGCTCAGCAGATCGAAGCCGTAACGGGCCGCGCCGATGATGGCGGTGTTGGGATTCATCACCACCTTCACCGGCATGCGCACAAGGCGATCTGCAAAACGGCCTTTGCGGATGAAGCTTTGCATGAACTGGCCGTGGCGCAGCGCCTCAAGGATGCGGGGCGGGATGCCGCCAGCCAGATAGACGCCGCCGGTGGAGAGCACCTTCAGAGCCAGATTGCCCGCTTCGGCTCCCAGGATGCTGACGAAGAGATCGAGGGTGGCGGAGCAAAGCGCGCAGGGCGGCGCTGTTTGCAGGGCGGCAGTGATGATGACCGGGGTGGGATCACGGGCCTGCTGGAGCTGCCGGGCCAGCCAGGGAGGCTCGGGTGCGTAGCCGCTCTCTTTGAGATAAGCGTACAGGTTGGGGACGCCCGCGCCCGAGCACACCCGCTCATAGCTGACATGATCCATCCGTTGCAGCAGATAGCGCAGCAACGCCATCTCCAGCTCGTTGCGAGGCGCAAAGTCCGCGTGCCCGCCCTCCGAGGCGTAAGCCCGATAACGCGCGCCATCCCAAACCTGATACGCCTCGCCCAGCCCCGTGCCCGGCGCGATGATTGCGATGGCCCCTTCGGGTTCGGCCACGCCCGGATGCAGAACATGCAGGTCTTCGGGCGTCAGTGCGGGGATGGCGTAGGCCGTGGCCTGCAGGTCGTTGACCAATTGCACGGGGATGTCGCCCAGGCGGGCGCGCAGCCCCTCCTCGCTGATCACCCAGGAGAGATTGGTGACGTCGGCCTTGCCCGCGATGACGGGCCCGGCCACCGCGAAGCTGGCTGCATCGATGGTCGCCTCATGCTCGGCGAGGAAATCGTCCAGCATTCGGGTGAGGCTGGGAAAGTCTTTGCTGGCGTAGCGGGCCTGAAGCGCGGGACTGCGGGCGTCACCGTCATTGGCGTAAAGCGCGAGGAGGGTTTTGGTGCCGCCCAGATCGCCTGCGAGGAGCATAAACGCCTCCTGTGAGATGATGAAGGATAACTGCTCAGGTTGCCTGATTCGACCTTGAAAGTGCATTGCCACGAAGGCGCGAAGGAACGAAGACACGAAGAAAATCCTTACTTCCCACCCTTCGCGCCTTCGTGTCGTCGTATCTTCGTGGTTTTTAGCCTTGCTACGTTAGTAGTTGGACAATGTCAAATTCCCTCCAAACACGTCCAGCAATTTCAAATTTGGCCTGGTGACAAGCCCCCCTCCCGGCCTCCCCCCGCTTCGGCTGACGCCTTGCAGGGGGAGGAGCCCATCGCTTTGCCAATCTGCGTAGCAGATGAGCATCTCCCTCCCCCGAACACGAGCGCAGCGAGTATCGGGGGAGGGAGATGCTCATCTGCTACGCAGATTGGCAAAGCGATGGGCTCCTCCCCCCGCTTCGGCTGACGCCTTGCAGGGGGAGGAGCCCATCGCTTTGCCAATCTGCGTAGCAGATGAGCATCTCCCTCCCCCGAACACGAGCGCAGCGAGTATCGGGGG
>JALWDV010000689.1 GCA_027036755.1 Anaerolineae bacterium | reverse complement strand
CTATTTTATTTCAACGCATTACTCGCTTTATCGCTCGATTAGGCAGCGTTCATAATCGGCCCCCACGGGTCAGAGCTGCCTGATTGGCGAAGGTATTGTAAAATAATCCATTCATTAACGGGGCGCTTCGCGCCCGCAGCCAGCGCCGGGGGATGAAGTCCCTCGGCTAGAAACAGCGCCCCTGCGGGGCTAGCCGGATTTATCCGGCGCTGTTTTGTAGCCCGGCGACTTCATCGCCGGGCGGAAGTGGCAAACGCTTCCGACCGAAATGGGACACACCCACTGCCCATAGAGGTTGGAGCCCCACCGGTCGATACGCCAAGACCGTCAAACGTCAAACGTCACTTTACCGGTAACTGCTAACGTATGCCAGTGGGTCGCCTTTTTCCACTCAAACCTGACAGGTTCTCGTAACCCTGGCGGCAAGATGCGCGATCTTCAGCCAGCAACGAAGCATGCAAGACTCTGAATCGTCGCCAAAGGAACCTGTCAGGTTAATTCATGCGAGAACGACCTTAGCCGTTACCTTTGCTGTAACGATTTTCTCAGAGCGAGGAATTTTTTGGCGGCCACCACCGCCTCGCTGGCGTCCTTGCAATACGCGTCCGCCTCGATATCCTCGGCGAAAGCTTCGCTAAGGGGCGCGCCCCCCACCAGAACGATGACGTCATCCCGTTTGCCTATCTCTTTCAGCGTGTCGATGACCACTTTCATGTAGGGCATGGTGGTGGTGAGCAGGGCGCTCATGCCGATGATATCCGCGTTGTACTTCTCCATTGCATCGAGATAATCCTCCACCGAATTATTGGTGCCGATGTTATGCACCTCCAGGCCCGCGCCCTCCCACATCATGCTCACCAGATTCTGGCCGATGTCGTGGATATCGCCCTTGACCGTGCCGATGATGGCCGTGCCCAGCTTGGGCGCGCCCGTCTCGACAAGCAAAGGCCGCAGGATGTTCATGCCCGCCTTCATGGCTTTGGCGGCCATCATCACCTCGGGCACAAAGAGAATGCCATCGCGAAAATCCTCGCCCACGATGTCCATGCCCGCCACCAGGCCCTGGTTGAGGATGTCGTAAGGAGTAATGTTGCGCTTCAGCGCCTCATTCACCTCTTCCACGATCTCCGCGGCGTAGCCATCATACAGGTCATCCTGCATCAGTTCAAACAACTCTTGATTATCCAGTTCCGAAAGGACAATTTCTTTTTCGTCGTCCATGATTTGTATTGCCTCACAAAAAGGGGACTAGAAGTGATTATACAAGCTCACACGCCAGGCCAACAGGCGACATGCGAACCCCGTGAAACGTCAAGCGTCAAACGTCATGGTTCATTGCAGGTTGCAGCTCTGCCCACAAAACCATGACGTTTGACGTTTTACGTATGACGTTTGTTAGCACAGGCCCGCGTTGCTTTGGCGGATGTATGCTTGCAGTCAGAAGCTCGTATCATTTGAAATTATAACATCGCGAAGCGAAAATGGTTAATCACTCGATGGTCCAGGAGATTTGTACTGGCGGCTTCCCTATGTTATAAACCCAATCAGGTCTGATTGGCAGCTCCCCCCAATTCCCTACACAGACGCGCATCAATGAGCAAGCGGCAATCCCCCTCATTCAGTTTTGTGCACATCCACCGATACATCCTGCAGCCAGGACGATCGGTGCACGAGAGAATTCCCATTCCTCTGCGGCTGGTCAGCGGCCTGGCGCTGATGATTTTGATCGGAACCGGGCTCCTGCTCCTCCCCGGCGTCACCTATCGCCCTCTTACCCTGATGGAGGCCTTTTTCACCGCCACTTCGGCAGTGACGGTGACGGGCCTGAGCGTGGTTTCGGCCAGCACCACATTCACCCTGTTGGGGCAAATCATCCTGCTGGTTCTGATTCAGGTGGGCGGAATCGGTTTCATCGCCCTGATTGTGCTGGCTTTGCATCTGCTGGGACGCTACGTCTCGCTGGCGGATCGTCTGGCCCTGACCTCCGCCATCGGTCTGCAAAAACCGGGGCAGATCCTCTACACCCTGCGCAAGGCCGTCGTCATTATGTTCATCATGGAGGGAATCGGCGCGGCGTTGCTCTACATACACTGGTCCATCAACGACATTGCACCACCGAATCTTGCGGGATTTTATGCCCTGTTTCACGCCGTATCGGCTTTTTGCAATGCGGGCTTCGATCTCTTCGCCGGACTGCCCGCGTATCCGCAGGGGCTGCCCAACGACAACATCACGCTCATCATTCTGGGCGTGTTGGTGCTGGCAGGCGGCCTGGGCATCCCCGTGTTCATGGAGATTCTCGCACCCTTTCAACGCAAGCGCCTCAGCCTGAACACCTGGATCACCCTGGTGACCGCAGCCGCTCTGATTTTGGTGGGATGGGGCGGGCTCTTCCTGTCGGAACACCTGATGGGACATGGCGTCGTGCGGAACGAAGGCGTCATCAATTCGTTGGTGCAAACATGGTTTCAGTCGGTTTCCACCCGCACAGCGGGATTTCCGGGCTTACGGAGCTTCTCGCTGGTGGGCTCCGACAGCCGCCTTCTGATCATCGTCCTGATGTTCATTGGCAGTGCGCCCGCATCCATGGGCGGCGGCATCACCACCGGCGCCTTCGCTGTGTTGTTCCTGGCCGTGTGGAATTATGTGCGCGGCTCTTCTCAAGTGCAGGTGCGCCATCGCACCATCTCGCCCGCCACGGTGGAACGAGCCGCAATCATCCTCCTCACCTCCCTGGGCATCGTCGTCGTGGCCAGTTGGCTCATCTTGCTCACCAATGAGTTCTCCTTCAACAAAGCCTTGTTCGAAGTCGTCTCAGCACTGGCGACCTGCGGCCTTTCCATGGGCGTCACCGAGAAACTCAACACCTTCGGCCGGCTGGTGATCATCGCAATGATGTTCTTTGGCCGGGCGGGGTCTGTGACCCTGCTCATGGCGTTGATGCGGCGTCAACGTTCCGCCGTGCGCCACATCGCTTTCCCCGAAGAAGACGTGCTGGTGGGATAGCCCGCAGCGCTCCCGCCCATCCATTGCATCTCATGCGCTCTCATCCCTTTCGCATCCACGCACTGGTCATCCTGCTCTACGCGGGCCTGACGTTGCTGTTCCTCAATCCCCTTTCCTGGCGGATGACCGGCGCGCTGACCGACACGGTGGATCCGCTGCTCAACACGTGGATCGCCGCGTGGGACGTGCACGCCCTGATTTCCTCCCCGGCCCACCTGTTCGACGCCAACATCTTCTACGCTTATCGCGATGCGCTGGCCTATTCCGAGACGCTGCTGGGCAGCGCTTTTCTGGTCTTCCCCCTGGCGTTGGCCTCGAATCTGCCGGTTTTCGGCCATAACATGATTTTGTTCTCCGGCTTCGTGCTGGGGGGGTATCACGCGTATCTGCTGGGACGGATCGTCACCCGCAGCCATCTGGCCGCGTTTCTGGTGGGCGTCATCTTCACATTCAACGTCTACCGGCTCAGCATCATCCCCAAAGAGCAGATGCTGACCCTGCAATGGCTGCCCCTGGTCATCTACTACCTGTGGCGGGTGACGCAGCGGGCCCGCTGGCGGGATGGCCTGATGCTGGCCCTCTTCCTGGTTCTTCAGCTCATCACCACCCTCTACTACGGCGTTTTCACCGCGCTGACGCTGCTCTTTCTCGCCCCCATCTTCCTGCTGGCCCATCGCCAGGGCTGGGGGCGCAAGATGGTCGCGCTGGGCGCGGCCGCGCTCCTCAGCCTGATGGCGGTCATCCCCTACGCCCGGCCCTACCTGCGGGTGAGCGCGCTGTTCGGGCTGGAGCGGGGCCTGACTGACGCCATTCCCTTTTCCGCATCGTTGCAGCAGTGGGGCATGGTGAGCGCGCATAACCTGCTGTATGGACGCTGGCTGGCGCTGGCCCAACCGCCCATGGTCGGGCCTTATCCGGTGGATTTCCTGTTTCCCGGTTTTCTCACCCTGGCGCTGGCCGCGGCCGGCCTGCTCCTCGCCCGCCGCGGCCGACGAACCTGGGCCGCGGCCGCGCTGCTGCTCACGCTCATCGCCTTCGTCCTCAGCCTGGGGCCCGTGCTCATGCTCGAACCCCTGCAGCCCGCGACGCCCCCGCTAACGCTGCCCTACGCCTGGCTGCATCAGCATCTGCCCGGCTTCAAGGCCCTGCGCGCGCCCGCCCGCTTCGCGGGCTTTGTCATGCTGGGATTGGCCCTGCTGGCGGGCATGGCCCTGGCCGCGTTGCAGCGCCGCGGGGCCAAATCGTGGCTGTTGGCGGGCCTCATCGCCCTGATCTTCCTGGAATCCCTGAGCTGGCCCGCCACCTCCCTCGTCGCTGTTCCCCAGGGCGATGACATCCCGCCCGAGTACGCCTGGCTGCGCGCACAGCCGCCGGGCGTAACGGTGGATTTGCCCGCGGCCCTGCCCCAGCAGCGACGCTTGCCCGACCGCTGGCTGTGGCCCCAATACTACGCCATCTATCACTGGAATCCAACCCCGGCCGGATACAGCGGCTTCACGCCGCCCCGCCACGAATCCCTCATCGACCTGCTCAACCGCTTTCCCTCGCCCGACGTTTTGCCTCTGTATCGGGCGCTGGACGTCCGTTACGTCGTCCTGCATCGCAGCTATTACGACGACGCGGCCTGGGCGCAAATGCTGGCCCGGACCGACGAAGACCCCGCCCTGACCCTGGCCTGGCGCTCGGAGGACGCGGCCATCGTCACGCTCGCGCCCGCGGCCGCCTCCGTGCAGCCCCTTTCGGCCCAGCTTGTTCTGCCGCCCGACAGCCTGGCGGATGCGCCCTACGCCCCCCTGCTCATCCTCCATCTCGATCCCCGCACTCGGGCGCTGCCGCCGGGCCAGCCTGCGCTGGGCGAAGCCATCTGGGAGCAGGATGGCAAAGTTCGCCGCCGACAGAAATTCGCCGCAGTGCTCCCCTTTCTCGCCCAGACGCGCACTGCGGTCAATCTGGCCCTGTCGCCGCCCGCACCAGGCGATTATCAAGTGACGGTGCGGCTGACCGCTCCCGTCGCGGTCGAGGCTTCGGGCCCGGTGCATGTGGCGGACGCGGCTCCGGCCGAGCAGCTTCTCCCCATTCAACTGAGCAGCGCAACCGCGGCCTGCGCGGGCCCCGCAATGACCGTTGGGATCGAGTGGACGCCCTGGGGCTGGGTGGATGCGCCGCAAACCATTTTCCTGCACGCGCTGGATGGGACGGGAAAGCGGCTGGCGCAGGTGGATGAGCCCCTCTCGCCCTCGCCCGAACGATGGCTGCCCCGCACGCCGGTGCGCACCGGGCATCAGCTCCAGTTGACCGATGACGCTTCTCCCGCCAGCCTGCGCATGGGCCTTTACGCCTGGTCCGATCGCTACCAGACCATCATCCCCGCCCGATTTTTCGACCCCGAAGGCAACCTGACCGACGCCGTGCTTCTACCCATCGCCGCCTGTCGGTGACGCCTGACCGACAGCACATCAGCCGGGTGTGTTCGCTCTCGTTTGGAGCAGGTTGCAGCGCAGCCAGGGTCGCGGCGCGGGCGCGCCCGCCATCGGCCCGTTTTGCCTATCTCTCAGGCAGGCATTACAATTGTGATTTACGTCCCGGCTCGATCACCCAGAGCCTGAGCAGAGAGCTCTCAGGGCGGATTGCGAATCCGCCCGGCATCTCACCCCCTGAAATCCAAAAGAACCAAAAGATTTTATCCGTGTTTCCTCCTATCCGTGTCGAGTGAACAGGGCTACGTCAGCAAGCAGTTACAATCCCCACAGGTTTTCGCATCACCCGCCCGAGTTCTCATGCCCGCCAAACCCTTCAAGCTCCGCTGTCGTCGTTGCAATCAGCCGGTAAGCTGGCCGCCTCAGCAGCCGCGATGTCCCCGGCCCGTTTGCCGCGGCCCATTGCAGCCCAAACGCAACATCGTCTTCGACGCCAGTCTCATCGAACTGACGCTGCCGGGCATGTGGCGCTATCGACACCTGCTTCCCCCGGTGCACGACAATCCCGTCAGCCTGGGAGAAGGCGGCACGCCCCTGCTGCGATTGCCCCGCGCCGGCAAGGGCATCGTTTATGTCAAAAACGAGACCCTGAACCCCACCGGCAGTTTCAAAGACCGGGGCGCGGCCTTCCTCATCAACACCATCCAGGGCGATGACAAGATCGTCATCGATGATTCCTCGGGCAACGCGGGCGCGGCCCTGGCCGCATACGCAGCCCGCGCGGGCATGAGAGCCCGCATCTTCGTTCCCGCCAAGGCGCCCGAGGCCAAGACGCGGCAGATCCTGCGATTTGGCGCGGAGCTCGAAGCCGTTTCGGGCGGCAGAGACGCGGTGGCCGAGGCCGCGGACGCGTTCGCCCAAAATCCCGACGTCTTCTACGCCAGCCACGTCTGGCATCCGGGCCACTCCCTGGCCATGCAGACCATCGCCTGGGAGATTTGGGAGCAGCTCGGGCGCAGAGCGCCGGAATGGGTGATCCTGCCCGCGGGCAACGGCACTCTGCTGCGCGGCGTCCGCTGGGGCTTCCGCTCATTGCAAAAAGCCAAATACATCCAGGAGCTGCCGCGGCTGGTCGCGGTGCAGCCCCAGGCCTGCGCGCCCCTTCTGGCCCGATCCCGCGACGCCTATCGCCCCAGACGCTTCACCGCCTCCCCAACCATCGCCGATGGCGTCGCCATCCCCAACCCGCCGCTCATCGATGCCATGTGGGCCGCAGTGCGCAAGACCCATGGCCGGGTCATCGCCATCCCCGAAGCGGAGATAGTGCAGGCCCAGGCCGAACTGGCCCGACAGGGCTTTTGCGTAGAGCCCTCAGCGGCCCTGCCCTACGCCGCCCTGGCTCACATGGAAGACGCGCTCGCCCCCAACGACGCCGTCGCGCTCATTCTAACAGGTCATGGATTCAAAACAGAACGATCCCTTTGAGAACGCCCGCGAGTTTCAGGCTCTCATCGGAGTGGCCTTCTCCAATCAGAGCCTGATGGTGCGGGCGCTGACGCACCGCTCATCCGTCAACGAATTGCCCTTCCTCAACGGCGATAACGAGCGCCTGGAGTTTCTGGGCGACGCGGTCATCGGACTGGCGGCCGCGGAGCTGCTGTATCAGCGATTCCCCGAAAAGCGGGAGGGCTCGCTGACTGCAATGCGGGCGTATCTGGTGCGCAAGGAGACCCTGGCCGATTTCGCCCGCGAGATTCATCTGGGCGAGCATCTGCTCATGGGCCGGGGCGAGGCCGACACCGGCGGCCGGGAGCGAGATTCCACCCTCTCATCCGCTTTCGAAGCCGTGGTCGGCGCGATTTATCTGGACCAGGGCATGGCCAGGGCCAAGGACTTCCTGCTGCCCTTCTTTGGCGCCAGGCTTGAACAACTGCAGACGGATCGGCTCACCAAGGACCCCAAAAGCCGCTTGCAGGAATGGTCGCAGGCGGAGTTGAAAGCCACCCCCTCATACGTGACCACCGCCGCGTCCGGGCCTGATCATAACCGGGAATTCACCGTCGAGGTGCGCATTGGCGACGAGACGTACGGCGTGGGAACCGGCAAGAGCAAACAGCAGGCCGCGCAGGCCGCCGCGCAGAATGCGCTGGCGCGAATCGCCGGGCGGCCGGGCGCAGAATGACGTCCGGGCGAGACGGGAGTTAATGTCCCCAACCCCCGTG
>JALWDV010000688.1 GCA_027036755.1 Anaerolineae bacterium | reverse complement strand
GATTGGCACTGCTCAGTTCACCTCTCCCGGCTTCCGGGTCTGGTAACGCCCTGGCATCGATCACTCACCCCACGCCCCGGCATCGCCCTTGTGCGACGCCGGGGCTGATTCCGTTATACGAGGGTATCGGCTATGTCTCAATCCGATTTCGACGAGGAAAAGGAGTCTGCATCGCCAAACAATCCGGAGACAGAATCATCGCCTCGTTTTTCAGGTCGATGGTCGGGATTCCATCGAGCTGTCGATTGGCCCAAACGTGAGGGGAATTGGGTTCGAGGCTTTTTGAATATCCTTGAACGTCTTTCTTTGGCGTTGGAAAAACCTGTTGATCGCATCGCCCGAACGCCGCATCTGAATCCGCTGTATCACACCGGCGCCATCACCGTGTTTTTGCTCATCTTCATCAGCATCACCGGCGTGTATCTGCTGATGTTCTATCAGTTCGGATTCAACGTCTCCTATCTGGCTGTTTCCAACGTGCAAAAGAGCCTGGTGGGGCGCATCATCCGCGGCGCGCATCGCTATGCGTCGGATTTGGCCATCATCATGGCGCTGTTGCACGCCTGGCGCATGTTCTTCATGGATCGCTTCCGCGGCCCGCGGTGGTTGGCCTGGGTGACAGGCGTGGCGTTGGCCGTGGCCATCTGGTTTACGGGCATGACCGGCTATTGGATGGTGGCGGATGTGCGGGCGCAAGCCATCAATCAGGTGTTCGTGGATTTGATCGGGCGGCTGCCCAATGGCGACGCCATCATTCTCAATCATCTCACGCCCATCAGCGAATCATCTGGTTGGGTGCTGTTTGTCACCCTGTTCTTTATTCATATCGGCCTGCCGCTGTTGATGATCCTGTTCATCTGGCTGCATATCAAACGCCTGCAACGAGGAAAAATCCTGCCGCCGCGGTATTGGATATGGCTATCGTTGGGATTTTCCGCTCTGGCCGCCATTTTGATCCCGGTGGGGATGCTGCCCAAGCATAACATCGTGCAATTGCCGGGCAAGATGAATATCGACTTGTGGTATCTGGCGGCCTTGCCCGCGGCGTTGCACTGGAAACCCACGCTTTTCTGGGCGTTGAATTTCGTCGTTCTCGCCATCGCCACAGCCATCCCCTGGCTTTTGGGCAATCTGGTGCGTCCCAAACTGGAGCCCATCAAGGTGGATGACGACGCCTGCATTGGCTGCACCCTGTGCGCCAAGGATTGTCCTTACAACGCTCTGACCATGGTGGAGCGCACCGATGGCAAGCCGCACAAATATGTGGCCGTGGTTGATCCCAAGATGTGCGTTTCCTGCGGCGTCTGCATCGGCAGTTGCCCCACCAACGCCCTTTCTCTGGGCGATCAGCCCGTAGAGGCGGTGTGGATGGACGCCGTGGCCCGGGCGTCGCAGCAGAGTGAAAAGCCGGTCAAGGTGGTCTTCACCTGCGAACGGCATGCCTTCCAGGGCGCCAAGGGCCTTGTGTTCGATAAAGAACATCCCGGCTCGCTGGATGCAGATGGCCAGCGCGTGGAGATCGTGCCTCTGACCTGCGCGGCCATGGCGCATCCCAACCTGGTGACCCGGGCGCTGGAGGCGGGGGCTTCCGAGGTGCAGGTCATCGGCTGTCCGCCCGAAGATTGCGCCAACCGCGAGGGCAACGTGTGGGAGGAGCTGCGCCTGGAGCGAGAGCGCCAGCCCAAACTCAAGCGCACCTTCGCGGGCGCGCCTATCAGCATGGATTGGGTTCCGCCCAATGATTTCATGCGGGCGCTCAACGCGACGCAACACCAAACCGACGCCACATCCTATCGATTTAGTCTGAAAAACCTTTCGTTTGCAGCCATGCTTCCTGCGTTCGTCATGTTTGCGGCGTTTATGGCCGTCACCGTGGCGCTGAGTCTGACGCCTTACACGGCCTTTGGCGATGATCAGGCTGCCATTGAAATTCAGATGAAACACCGCAGCGGCGTGCCTATCTGGACGGGAGAGCGCAAGGAGGTCAGTCCCGAAGAGCTGAAGCTGGATACGGCGGTGAATCCCCATCTGGTTGTTCAGGTCGATGGCGAGACGCAGATCGATGAGGTTTATGTGCAAAAAGGCGCTGAGCCCACGGCTTATGCTTATGAGATGCTCTACACAACGCCAGGCAAGCACCATATCCGGGTGACATTGGCTGATCAGGGCGGTCAGACTACGCCAGAGGTTGTATTCGATAACGACGTCTCGTTGCAACCGCGACAGATATTGCCCATTGCCATCAAAGACGCCCGCATCACTGGCGGCGATCCCAAACGAGGACGCGAGATATTCTTCGCCAGCAGCATCGGCGCCAGCGCAGGCTGCCGCGTGTGTCATTCCATCAAGCCGGGAGAGCGGAAGGTGGGGCCGTCGTTGGCGGGCATCGCCACCCGGGCCGCCGCCCGCGTGCCGGGCATGTCGGCGGAGGCGTACCTCCGCCAGTCCATCGCAGATCCGGGCGCTTATGTCGT
>JALWDV010000687.1 GCA_027036755.1 Anaerolineae bacterium | reverse complement strand
TGGTGCAGATGGACTCCTTCGCCGCGCTGGTGGAGGACATGAACGCGGGCGCGGTCAAGGCCCTGTTCATCATCGGCGGCAATCCCGTCTTCAGCGCCCCGGTCGATATTCCCTTCAAGGACGCGCTGAAGAAGGTCGATTTCAGCGTTTACATGGGGGCATTGCTGGACGAGACCGCGGTGGAAACGCTGTGGCACATTCCCCGCAGCCACTATCTCGAGACCTGGGGCGATATCCGGGCCTTCGACGGCACGGTCACCGTCATGCAGCCCATGATCGAGCCGCTCCACCAGAGCAAATCGGAATACGAACTGCTGGCCGCGCTGCTGGGCGAGCCTGACGCCACATCTCACGACATCGTCAAGGGCTACTGGCAGGAAAACGCCGGGGCCGATGATTTCGACAAGTGGTGGCGGGTCACCCTGCATCAGGGCGCAGTGGATGGCTCGGAGGCCAAAGAGATGACTGTCACCGCCTCGGTCGCCGCGGTAGCCCGCCCTTACAACACCATCAACGACGAAATGGAGATCGCGTTCCGGCCTTCGCCCAGCCTGTGGGATGGCCGTTACGCCAACAACGGCTGGCTGCAGGAAGTTCCCAACAGCGTCACCAAGCTGGTGTGGGACAACGCGGCGCTGATGGCTCCCGCCCAGGCCGAACGCCTGAATCTGAACGACGGCGACCTCATCGTCCTCAACTACTTCGATCATTCGGTGGAAGCGCCGGTGCTGGTGCTGCCCGGCCACGCCGATAATGCCATCACCGTGCATCTGGGCTACGGGCGCAAGGTCATTGGCAACGTGGGCCGGGATGTGGGCTTCAACGCCTACGCCATCCGCACATCGCGCAAGCCCTGGCAGGATACGGGCGTTATCCTCACCTACACCGGCAAGACTTATGAGCTGGCCCGCACCCAGGATCATCATCTGATGGAGGGCCGCACCCTGGTGGTCAGCGGCACCCTCGAGGAATACAAGCAGAACCCCGAGTTCGTGCAAGAAGAGACCGAATACGAAAAGATATCCATGTATCCCGAATTTTCGTATCGGGGCAACGCCTGGGGCATGACCGTGGATCTCAGCGCCTGCATTGGCTGCAACGCCTGCGTGGTGGCCTGCCAGGCCGAAAACAACATTCCGGTGGTGGGCAAGATGGAGGTCATGCGCAGCCGCGAGATGCACTGGATGCGCATCGATCGCTACTTCATCGGCGATATGGATAATCCCGATGTGGTGTATCAGCCGGTGATGTGCCAGCAGTGCGAAGGCGCTCCCTGCGAGGTCGTCTGTCCCGCGGCGGCCACGGTGCACAGCCGCGAAGGGCTCAACGACATGGTGTACAACCGCTGCATTGGCACTCGTTATTGCGAAAACAACTGCCCCTACAAGGTTCGCCATTTCAACTTCTTCCAGTATGTCGATGTGAACGAGCCCACCCTGCAACTGATGCGCAATCCCAATGTAACTGTTCGCTCCCGCGGCGTCATGGAAAAGTGCACCTACTGCGTGCAGCGCATCAATGCGGCCCGCATCACCGCCAAAAAGGAAGATCGTCCCATCCGGGATGGCGAGATCAAGACCGCGTGTCAGGCGGCCTGCCCCGCCGACGCCATCGTCTTCGGCAACATCGTGGACGAGGGAAGCCAGGTGGCCAAACTCAAGGCGAGCCCGCTCAACTACGAATTGCTGGGCGAACTGAACGTCAAGCCGCGCACCACCTATCTGGCCCGGCTGAAGAACCCCAACCCCAAACTTTCGGAGGAGGTGTAACGCTATGGCGGCATCCACTGATCCGGCTGAAGTTCCGGTCCTCGGCCCGGGACAAACCTATGCAACCGTCACCGACAGAGTCAGCGGCGTTGTTCTGACCAAGGACACGCCCAAAGGATGGCTGATAGGCTTTGGCATCGCCTTTTTGATCGTGATGCTGATGCTTTTTTCCCTGACAGTGTTGTTCGCCAAAGGCGTTGGCGTTTGGGGTTTGAACAATACTGTCGCCTGGGGGTTCGCCATCGTCAACTTCGTGTGGTGGGTTGGCATCGGTCACGCCGGCACGCTTATTTCGGCCATCCTCTTGCTCTTCCGGCAGGAATGGCGCAATTCCATCAACCGCTTCGCCGAGGCGATGACCATCTTCGCGGTGGCGAACGCGGGCCTCTTTCCCATCATCCACACCGGTCGCCCGTGGCTGGCCTACTGGCTGCTGCCTTATCCCAGCATGTTCCAGTTGTGGCCTCAGTTCCGCAGTCCGCTGCTGTGGGATGTGTTCGCCATCAGCACCTATGTGACCATCTCGCTGCTGTTCTGGTACGTGGGACTCATCCCCGACTTCGCCACCCTGCGCGATATGGGCGAGAACAAGGTCGTGCGTCGCATCTACGGGCTCTTCGCTCTGGGGTGGCGGGGCGCGGCCCGGCATTGGGCCCAGTATTCCCGGGCGTCGTTGCTGCTGGCGGCGCTGGCCACGCCTCTGGTGGTCTCGGTGCACAGCGTGGTCAGCTTCGACTTTGCTGTGGGTTCGGTGCCCGGCTGGCACACCACCTTCCTGCCGCCTTACTTCGTCTCGGGAGCCATTTATTCCGGTTTCGCCATGGTGGTCACCCTGGCCATTCCCATCCGCAAGTTCTACCACATGGAGGACTTCATCACCGATCGGCATCTGGAGAATATGGCCAAGATCATGCTGGCCACCGGGCTCATCGTCTTTTACGCCTACATCATGGAAGTGTTCTTCGCCTGGTACAGCGGCAATCATTATGAGAAATTCATGATCTACAACCGCATGACCGGGCCCTATGCTCCCTATTATTGGGCGCTGATCTTCTTCAACGGCATTATGATCCAGCTTTTGTGGTTCAAGAAAGTGCGGCGAAACATTCCTCTGTTGTTCGTCATTGCCATTGGCGTCAACATCGGCATGTGGCTGGAGCGATTCATCATCGTGGTCACCAGCCTGCACCGAGAATTCCTGCCTTCCACCTGGGCCTACTACGCCGGCACCTTCTGGGACTGGTCGCTTTACATCGGCACCATCGGCTTCTTTGTGGCTCTCATCTTCCTCTTCTTGCGGGTCTTGCCGATGATCAATATGTTTGAGATGAAAGAGCTGGTTCACCATCTTTCTCATAAAGGCGAGGAGCATTGATTATGAGTGAATCAATTTATGGCCTCATTGCCAGATTCGATACGCCCGAGGCGGTGGTGGAGGCCACCCGCAGGGCGCGCCAGGCTGGTTACAGGAAGATGGAGGCCTATTCGCCCTTTCCTATCGAGGAGCTGACGGAAATACTGGATTTCAAGCCCAAAATTCAGTATCTGGTGTTCATCGGCGGCGTGCTGGGCGCGTTGACTGGCTTCGCCTTGCAGTATTACGCCTCGGTCATTTCATACCCCCTCATCATCGGCGGACGCCCGTTCAACAGTTGGCCCGCATTCATCGTCGTCGAGTTCGAGCTGACCATCCTCTTCGCTGGCCTGGCTGCGGTGTTCGGCATGTTGGGGCTCAACGGCTTCCCGCATCCCTACCACCCTGTTTTCAACGCCAAGGATTTCAAACTGGTCTCCCGGGATAAATTCTTTCTGGTGATCGAATCCAGCGATCCGAGATTCGATGCAGAACGCACCCGGTCCTTTCTCGAAAGCCTGAATCCTGAGGAAGTCACCGACGTGCAACCATAGGAGATTGCCATGCAACGCACCAAACAAACCTTTCGAACCATACGCAAAGCGGGCCTGGTTTGCGCGCTCTTTTGTCTGGCTTTGCTTGTGACCGGTTGTACCATGACCATGCGAGATCAACCTCGCGTGGATCCTTATGAGCCCAGCACTTTTTTCGGCGACGAGCAGTCCGCCCAGCTTCCTGTGGATGACACCGTTCCTGTGAACGGGGCCCGCACCGACGACGCCCTTTACACCGGGCAGGTGGATGGCCAATATGTAGAGGAATTCCCCTTCCTCATCACCCAGGAAGGCCTGGAATACGGGCGGCAGCGTTACGACATCTATTGCGCTCCCTGTCATGGCTACTCAGGAGATGGCGATGGCATGGTCGTGCAGCGCGGTTTCAGAGCGCCGCCCAGCTTCAATCAGGATCGGCTGCGAGAGGCCGCGCCCGGCTATTTCTTCTACGCCATCACCAATGGGTTTGGCTCGATGCCCAGCTACGCCAACCGCATCCCCGTTCACGATCGATGGCTGATTGTGGCCTATGTGAAGGCGCTGCAGTTGAGCCAGCACGCTCTGGTAACCGAGCTGCCCGCGGCTGATCAGGCCAAAGTGGAGGCGGCGCAATGAAGGAGCGAACCATGAACCGAATTCAAGCTGATGAAAAACTGATCCGCCGTCTGGGATCATATCAGAAAATCGCGCTGATCGTCGGCGTTTTGGGCATTCTCGCCCTGATTGCTGGCTTTTTCCTGACCAGCGGCGAGGACTTCTTCTCCGGCTACCTTATCGGCTGGGTCTTCTGGGTTCAGGTGGCCCTGGGCGCGCTGGTCATTCTGATGATCCAGAACACGGTGGGCGGACGCTGGGGGCTGGTTATCCAGCGCGTGGTGGAAGCGGCCACGCAAACCCTGCCCCTGATGGCCATTCTCTTCCTGGTCGTCCTCGCTGGCATTCCCCATCTCTATGAATGGGCCCACGCGGATGTTGTGGCCCATGACGAATTGCTGCAGGCCAAGGCTCCCTATCTCAACGTCCCCTTCTACGTCGTCCGTTCCGTTATCTATTTCGTCATCTGGATTGGCATCGCGTACCTGCTGCGCAAATGGTCGTTGCAACTGGATAACGAGCCCGATAACGCGGCCCTGCGCAAGAAGATGCGCAATCTCAGCGCTCCCGGCATCCTCATCTTCGGCCTCACCGTCACTTTCGCCTCGGTGGACTGGATGATGTCCATCGAGCCTCACTGGTACTCCACCATCTACGGCATCATGTTCGGGGTGGGAGCCATGGCGTCGGGGTTTGCTTTCAGCATCATCGTGCTGATGGGCATGTTGAAATTCAAACCCTGGTCCGGCATCATCCAGACCATCGACGTCAGCGATCTGGGCAACTGGCTGCTGGCCAGCATCATGCTGTGGGCCTATGTGGCCTTCTCGCAATTCCTCATCATCTGGTCGGCCAACCTGCCCGAAGAAACCACCTGGTATCTGGCCCGCACCCAGGGCGGCTGGCAATGGGTGGCCATCATCAATGTCTTCCTGCATTTCTTCCTGCCGTTCTTCTTCCTGCTGGTGCGGGGCACCAAGCGAGCGCCGGGGCGGCTCAAGAAGATCGCCTGGCTGGTGTTGATCATGCGGTTTGTGGACCTGATATGGTTGATCTATCCGGCTTTCTCGCCCGGCAAACTGGCTTTCCCCTGGGTTTCTGTGGCCGCGTTGCTGGGCGTGGGCGGCCTGTTCCTGGCCATCTTCTTCCGCCAGCTTGCAAAAGTCAGCGTCCCGCCCCTGTACGATTCTCGTTTACCCGTCACCAATGTTTCTGAGGAGGCGCATGGTCATGTCAGCTAACTCCCGTCATCCCGGATATGAATCAGGCGGCTACGGACGCACCCTGATGCTCCTGATCATCATCTTTCTGGTGGCCATCATAGGACTCACCGCCGCGCTGGAAGGACAATTCCAGGCCTCCAAAGTCAGCGCCTTCCCGGTGGACACATCGGGCTTTAAGGAGCCGGTGCTGCAGATCGATCCGGTCGCGGATCTGAACGCATACAAAGCCCAGCAAAATGAATTGCTGAACAGCTACGGCTGGGTGGACAAAGGCGCGGGCATCGCCCATATCCCTATCGAACGGGCCATCGAACTCACCGCTCAGCAGGGATTGCCGCATCGTTAATGTCGTTCGGTTCGATATTGGATATTGGAAATTCGATAGTGCGCTTTTCAGAAGCTCGTTTGTCATTTCATAGCCAATAGCCAATACCCAATATACCTCAAATCAGGTGTGCCTTATGCCTACATTCTTATCCCTTCCCGAAAAGGTTTCCTCCATAGCCGGCTCTGTCAATGTTCTGTTGTTGACAATGTTGGCAGTTGGCTTTTTCTACGCTATCTGGAACGCCCTGTTTGCCATTGAGTCTGTGGCTGTCGACGATGATAGCGGGAAGACGCCGCCGTCGGACAAGGATCGAACCGTGCCCAAATTGTGGTCTCTTGGCGCCGGTTTGGTGATCCTTATCTTTTTCTTCTGGTCTTCTTTTCTTTATCTGAACGCTATCAAGACGCCTGACAACGCCGAAAACGTGATCTCTGTGGCGAAACATTGGGTGTGGAAGTTTCAGCATACGCCCGATGGCAAAGGCGAGATTGACGAATTGCATGTGGTGGTGGGAAAACCTGTTCGTCTGATTATGACCTCTCAGGATTCCATCCATAGCGTGTTTGCCCCCAACCTGATGCTGCAACAAGACATCCTGCCGGGCAAGTTCACGGCTATGTGGTTCCAGGTGGACAAGCCGGGCGAATATCCTTTCTTCGAATCCCAATACAGCGGCGCCGGCTACACCAAGATGTCGGGCAAGATCATCGCCATGGAGCAGGCTGATTATGACGCGTGGCTCAGCGGCAAAGCGCCCGTCAAGCCGGAGGAGGGCGGCGAAGCGCCCGCAGGCGGCCTTGTTGCTGAAGGCGAAACCCTCTTCACCTCGCAGGATATTGGCTGCTCCGGCTGTCACAGCGATCAGGACTCCCCCGTGGCCCCGACCCTGCATGGCATCTACGGCAAAGAGATCGAGCTGGCTGACGGCTCGACGGTTACGGTGGATGACGAGTATCTCTATGAATCCATCAGCGATCCCGGCGCCAAATTGGCCAAGGGCTACAACGACATCATGCCCAAGAACTATGCCGCGGATCTCAGCGAGGATCAGATTCAGGCGCTCGTCGCCTACATCAAGTCTCTCAGCGGCGTGATGGAAGAAGGCGGCGGCGAGGCTGGCGGCGAGGCCGGTGGTGAGACCGGCGGCGCAGCGCCCGGTTCGGCTATGGAGCTGCCAGCCGACGCCCGGGCCGTGTATGAGGCCAACGCCTGCAATTCCTGTCATGGTCAGAATCTCGAAGGCATGATCGGCCCCAACCTGGCGGGGCTTGATGCCGACTACGTCACCCACATCGTACGCAACGGCGTCGAAGGCACGGCCATGGCCGCGTATGGCTCGGACAAGATCAGCGACGACGATCTGAGCACGCTGGCCCAGGGCGTCAACAGCCTCTCCTTCGCAGCCACGGGCATGAAGGTCAATCCCACCGTGGCCGGGCATTTGCAAGAGGCCTCCAAAGCCTTCGAGGCGGGCGATATGGGCGGAACAAAGACCGCGATGGAGGCGGCGCTGGCCGCCTGCGGGCAGATGGGCGGTCAGGCCACCCTCAAGACCATGATCCGCAAAGCCGAGGAAGGCGACGCCGATTATCTTAAGATGCGTTTCGACATCTTGCTGGGCGGCGAGAGCGCGAAAGCCGGCGCAGAAGCGCCCGCGGCGGAGCCCGCGCCCACCAAAGCCCCGACCAAGACTCCTGAGCCCACGGCGACGCCCGTCGAAGCCGCCAGTGCGCCGCCTGCGGGCGAGGGCGACGCGGCCGCGGGCGAGAAGGCCTTCAACGGCAACGGCTGTAACGCCTGCCATACCGATGCAGATACGCCTGTGGCCCCGACCCTGTACGGCATCTAC
>JALWDV010000686.1 GCA_027036755.1 Anaerolineae bacterium | reverse complement strand
ATACGTGATGCGTGACGACCTCACGCATTACGCATTACGAATCACGCCCGTTGCAGATTCGCCAAACGTGGGATTTGCCAATCTTTCTGCAACCAGCGATCATTCTATCATTCTATTTTCAAAGCAGCGTTGGAGAAAAGAATCAGGCGGCGGGGGATGTCTCAGACGACGGGCTGGGCCAGCAACGCCCAAAAGCGCTCGTCCTCCTCCAGGGTGAGACGCAGGCCCTGGGCCAATGACTTTTGCGGACGGAATCCCAGCAGACGCTCCGCCTTTTCCACATCGGCCACCAGCCGCCGCACTCCGCCCGACTGCTCCTCGTTGTAGAGCACGTGGGCCTTGCGTCCGGTCGCCTCCTCGATCAAGCCAATCAAATCATTGACGCTGGTTTCCACGCCCGAGCCGATGTTGATCACCTCGCCATCCAGATTCTCCCGCCGCCCGGCGGCGATGAGCGCATCCACCACGTCCGAGACGTAAACGTAGTCGCGGGTCTGTCGGCCATCGCCATACACCACCAGCGAGCCGCCCTGCAATGTGCGGCTGAGAAGCTGGGGCACGACGGGAGGATAGGCGGGAGGCAGGGCCTGGCCCGGGCCATACGCGTTGAAAATCCGCAAGGCAACCGCCTCGATGCCGTAATGCCGTCCCAGGGTGAAGATGTAGTCCTCGGCCGCCAGCTTGCTGACCGCGTAAGGCGTGCGCAGATCGGGCGAGACCTGCTCGTCCACCGGCTGACGCTTCTGATCGCCGTAAATGGTGCCGGAGGAGGCCAGAACGATGCGCGGCGCGGCGATGGCGCGCATCGCCTCCATCAGGGCCACGGTGCCGCCCACGTTCACATCGTTGTATTCGCGCGGATACAAAATCGACTGCGGCAACGACACTTTGGCCGCAAGATGATAGACCACATCAATCTCGTGCAGCAATGTCCAGAGTTTGGGCTGATCTCGAACATCGCCGCGAGTGAAAAGCACCCGGTTATCCAGAGCCTCTTTTTCGCCTGCGCTCAAGTCATCGATGACGCGGACATTGTGTCCCAATGCAGCCAACCTATTGGCCAAATGTCTGCCAATGAAACCTGCGCCGCCCGTGATAAGGTAATTCATAGCTTTCGTTGTAAATTCGGTGAGTGGAGCTTGTGTATCATTTTCCAACTTTCGATTCTCCCCAATTATACCACACATCCCTGGCTTTTTGCTGTCGCCGCCCGGCGAGATCGCCCGCTCGGCAATGCCCTCGCCGCACCCGCCGCGGATAGAGCCTGTTATGAACTTCTTATCAAATTCGGCGTGGTTCATTCTCATTCACAACGATCTTTACAATTTCTCCGTCAAACGTCATACGTCAAACGTCAAAAAGAGCCTGTTTCGCCACGTTTTGACGTTTGACGCTTGACGTTTGACGTGCTTTACCAGGCGCTGACCCTATTGAAATTGTAAAGCTGGCGGTGGTTTCGGCGACGCCTTCGATGAGACCGATGACCGCGGTGCGGATGCCCAGCACATTGGCGAGAAACAGGGGCAGCAAATGCACCAGCATCTCGCTGGCCACATCACGAAAGAAGCTGGTCAACGAGAGCGCCCAGATGTTGCGGGGGATTTTGCGCAGTGAGGTGAACACGAGCCTGCCTCCAACAAAAAAGAGGCGCAACACTTGGCTGCGCCCCTGGCTGATTACTCGAATGGCCCGCTTTCGGGCCTGACAGATATTCGCTTGCGCCTGAACAGCGATTTCAGCGTTTCCACGTCCTCCGGCTCCGCCAGCGCCAGCACCACATCGCCGGCCGAAAGCACATCGTTGCCATGCAGCAGATGATGTTCGTTGCCATGGAATCGGGTGGTGAGGAGCACGCCTTCGGGCAATTCCAGGTCTTTCACGCGCTTGCCTTCGACCTGCGAACCCGACTCGACCCGCAGTTCGATGAACTCGGTGCCACCGCTGCGGCTGGCCCGCAACAGATTCGCCCGCTCGGTGATGGCGTCGCGATGGAGAATGCCGCGTTGATAGGCCCGGGCGATGTCGTTCCGCCGCACCGCGCCCAGAAGCTTTTTGGGATTTTTGCGATCCACCACAGGCATTCGCCCTACGTCGCGCACCGCCATCCGGTGCAATGCGTCGCCGATGGACTCATCTGGATGCGCCACCAGCATGGATGTTGTCATCACGTCCTTCACCTTGTACGAGCGGCACTCCTCGGGCCTGTTTTGCAGACACCGATCCAGATCCTGCAAGGTGATGACGCCTGTCAACTCGCCCTTGTCGTCGAGCACCATAACGCCGTGGTGATGGGTGCGGAGGAAATACTGTTCGAGATCGCCCATAGTAACGTTTTCATTGATGGTGGGCGGATTTTTCGTCATCACCTCGCTCACCAGCACGCCGT
Organism: Anaerolineae bacterium; assembly: GCA_027036755.1. Lineage (GTDB taxonomy): Bacteria > Chloroflexota > Anaerolineae > J102 > J102 > M2005. Next base: position 5,311 of record JALWDV010000686.1, on the reverse strand, counting down.
CCAGCACATCCACATCCCGACCAAAACGCAGGCGCAGGCCGCGTCGGGCCAGCTTGAGGGTGTAGATCGATTCTGGGTGAATGCGGTGGGCGATGACCAGGGCAATGATGGTCACCGTCATCAATGGCAAGATCACCTTGTAGTCGTTGCTCATCTCGAAGGCGATGAGGATAGCGGTGAGGGGCGCCCGGGCCGCGCCCACGAAGACAGCCGCCATCCCCGCCAGGGCGTAAGCGCCGGGGTTGATGGCGAATTGCGGGAAGGCCATATCCACGGCCAGCCCGAAGAACCCGCCCAGCATCGCACCCATGAACAGCGCCGGTGCAAAGACGCCGCCCGAGTTGCCCGAGCCCAGCGTCAGGGCTGTTGCCAGAAGTTTGAGGAAGAGCAGGGAGATGAGGAAAATCCAGGGCAAGGGGCCGGTCAGCGCCGCCTCGATGGTGTCGAAGCCCGCGCCGAAGATATGCGGGATGTTGCGGATGATCGGGAGGCCCGCTCGGGCCAGCACCGGATCGATGCCCAGCCGAGCCAGCACGGGAGGATAGATGAAACCGGTGACGCCCAACAGCAACGCGCCGATGGCCGGACGCACCCACATGGGCATTTTATGCCAGTTATCGAAGACATCCTCCATCCCATACAGCACCTTGATGAACGCAACGCCCATGAGCCCGGCCAGCAACCCCAAAACCACATAAAAGAGAATCTCTACCGGATTTTTCATGGCGTAGGTGGGGATGTGGAACGCCGGTTCCGAGCCCAAAAACGCCTGGCTGACGATGGCCGCGGTCACTGCCGAGATGACGACGTTGCTCACCACGCTGATGGCCAGATCCCCCGCCAGCACCTCGATGGCGAAGGCCACGCCCGCGATGGGAGCGTTGAATGTGGCGGCGATGCCCGCGGCCGCGCCGCAGGCCACCAGATTGCGGATGCGTCGATCCGACATGCGGAAGAGCTGGCCCATGGTGGAGCCAAAGGTGGACCCCACCTGCACGATGGGCCCCTCGCGTCCCGCGGAGCCGCCCGTGCCAATGCACACCGACGAGGCCGCGATCTTGGCCACAGCCACCCTGGGGCGGATGCGCCCGCCATTCAGCACCATGGCCTGCATCACCTCGGGCACGCCGTGTCCCTTGGCCTCGCTGGCGAAGAATGCGATGATGGGGCCGCTGATCAAACTGCCCACAACCGGGATGATGATGATCCACCAACGTCCCAGATTGGCGAAGGAATCAGGCGCCGTTCCGAAGGAAAAATTTGTAATCCAGTCGATAAGATCGATGAAAATGACTGCCGCAAAACCTGTCACCAGCCCGATGATAATGGAAAGAATCAGCAACAGCGTGGCTTCTGATGGCTGGTATTTGTCCACCAGATGAGTGAAACGCCGTGACCAGCGGCGCATCCAGGGATGCATCGTTGTCGTGCTCAAAAGAGGGCCTCCTCAATAAAATGATTGGGGTCGATCTGGCGGTTAGGGCGCGTTGACGGGCGATGTCATCCTGAGCGCACTGGGACGCTCCGAACGAAAGTCGTTCAACCCGCGCGAGCAAACATCCCTCGCCACGCTATGACATTTGAACCGCACAGATCTTCATTATAGGACAAAGCCCCACAGTGGCGCCAATTGCATTTTTCTCCCCGTAAAAAAGAGTCGCCAAACTCGCATTTAGAGATGAGGCATGGTTCAGATCGTCCTTCCATCAGCTTTACAATTTCAATAGGGTCAACGCCTGGCAAAGCTCGTCAAACGTAAAGCGTCAAACGTCAAAGCGTGGTGAAGAGGCTCTTTTTGACGTTTTATGTATGACGTTTGACGGAGAAATTGTAAAGATGATTTTGAATAAGAATGAACCATGCCAGAGATGACGGTGCAGCTTTCCTGTCTGACCATAAATGCTGGAGCCGCCAACATGCGACACGCCAGGGCCGTGAAACGTCAAGCGTCAAACGTCATCCTGCCGTGACGATACCATGCCTCATTACGGGATGCTGCTCCGCCGATGGCGAACGAAAATCTTTCGTTACGTCACTCCGACGACCGCAGGGAGGAGGAATCTCCCAGGTGCGACGCACTTGAGCCTGTGGTAAGTGCGTCGCACCTTTCGGTTGCTGCGCTTCCTCGAAATGACGTAGGAGAGATCAGCGAATTTGTGCGCCGCCCACCACCTGCCCGCCATCCACGACAACGGTTGCGCCCGTGGTGAAATCGGATGCAGGGCTGGCGAGATAAAGGGCGATGCCCGCTATCTCCTCGGGCTCGGCCATGCGTCGCTGGGGGATGGCTTTTGTGATCGCCTCGTACATCTGCGGGTTTTGCCACAAGGCCGCGCTGAATTTCGTCTTGACCAGGCCCGGTGCGATGGCGTTCACCTGAATGTTGAGGGGAGCCAGCTCCACCGCCAGAGCTTCCGTCAGCATCAGCACCGCGGCCTTGCTTACCGAATAAACGCCCATGCCGGGCAGCGGGGTGCGCCCGGCGATGGAAGCCAGATTGATGATCTTGCCGCCTCCCCGCTTTTGCATGATGGGGACGCAAGCCTTGATCATGCGGAAATACCCCTTCACATTGACATCCAGGATTTTATCCCAGTGGCTTTCCTCGGCCGTGAGCAGCGGTCCGAAGTGTGGATTGGTGGCAGCGTTGTTCACCAGGATATCCACGCCGCCAAAAACCTCGACGGCGCGGGCCGTCAGCGCCTGCACCGCCTGCAAATCGCCTGTGTGCGCGGTTACGCCCAACGCATCGCCATCCGCTGCGCGGATTTTGGTGACGGCGGCCTCGACGTTTTCCTGTTTTCGGCTTGCCACCACCACCTTCGCGCCCGCCGCGGCGAAGGTTTGGGCGATGGCCAGGCCGATGCCCCGGGTGCCGCCGGTGATGATGGCGACTTTATCGATGAGATCGAAACCGGCCTGGTTCATGCAATCCTCCTCAATACAATGGCCAGATAATGGGAATCAGCAATGTGGAAAGAATGAGCAGCAGGATGTTGAGCGGTGCGCCCACCCTGGTGAAATCGGTGAATTTATAGCGTCCGGTGTTGTAAATCATGGTGTTGGTCTGATACCCCACCGGCGTCATAAAACTGGCCGAGGCCGCAAAGGTGATCGCCATAAGAAACGGCGCAGGGCTGGCCCCCAGCGTTTGCGCTGTCGAGATGGCCATGGGAGCCAGCACCACCGCCGTCGCTTGGTTGGACATGGCCGCGGTCAGCAACATCGACATGAGATAAAACAGGCCGACCAACACCCATGACTCGGCGTTGCCAAATACATTCAGCATTGCATCGCCCAGCCACTGGGCCAGGCCCGAATTGACCATCGCCGCCTCCAGCGAAAGAATGCCCGCCAGCAGCGTCAATACGCGTTTATCCAGCGAGGCGTATGCTTCATCCAGCGTGAGAACGCCGACGGCCACCATCAGCAGCGCGCCGGTCAGGGCGCTGACGACGATGGGCGCGCCAAAAATGGCGGCCACTACCACTGCGGTCATAATGCCGATAGCGCACGCGGCCTTGGACGTGCGAACCGCTGGCACGGGCATATCCACATCCACCAATAGCAGAAAATCGGAATTGTTTTTCAGTCGGGCCAGATTGCGTTTTTCGCCCACCACCAGCAACATGTCGCCCGACATAATCGATTCGTGGGTGAATTTCCCTATCAATGACATGCCGCGTCGCAACATGCCAATGGCTTCCACCCCATAGCGCTGCCGGAAGTTGAGTTCCTTGATGGAGAGCCCGAGGATGGAGGATGACGGAGCCACCACCACTTCCGCCAATCCGATTTCGTCATCCATCGCCAGCGTCCGCTCTTTCATCTTGCTTATGGGCATGATTTCAAGTTTTTCCGTTTTCTGGAGCGCCAGCAATTGTTCCAGGGATCCGCGCACCAAAATCACATCGTTGGCCCAAATGCGGCGGGAAGAGCCGGGCAGTTGGATGGTGCGTCCATCTCTCAGGATATCCAAAACAGCAATGTCATATCGCTCGGTCAGATCCAAACTGCCCAGATTTTTGCCGACCAGGGGGGAATCTGGCCGAACCACGATTTCGCTGAGATATTCCCGCACTTCGTACTTTCCCAGCAGATCCGATTCCACCGGGCGTTTGGGCAAAAGACGACGCCCGATAAGAAGCATGTAAGCCACGCCCGCCAGCAGCGTGGCGAGCCCCAGCGGCGCAAAATCGAAAAACCCGAATGGCGGCAATCCCGACTGCACGGCGATGCTGCTCACCAGCAGGTTGGTGGACGTGCCGATGAGGGTCAGCGTGCCGCCCAGAATCGCGCCAAAGGAGGTGGGCATCAGCAGCCGGGAGGGGGCGATATCCATCTCTCGGGAAATGCGCAAGACGATGGGAATGAAAACCGCCACCACTGCCGTGTTGAGGATGAAAGCGCTGAGAATGGCCGTTGTCAGCATCAGCAACAGGATGATTCGTCTTTCGCTTCTATCCGCCAGCTTGATGATGTAATTTCCCACCAGGGCCGGAACTTCTGTGCGCTGCAGTCCGGCGCTGAGCACGAACATGGCGGCAATCGTCACCGTGGCCGGATTGGAGAAACCGGACAAGCCCTCCATGGGCGTGACAATTCCCAACACCATCAATGCGACCATCACTCCCAACGCCACCAGATCGATGCGCACGCGTTCGGTCGCAAATGCCACCAGCGCTATGATAAGAATGCCAAGAACGAATAAACCCTGTATCATCGTTAATATCCTGAAAATTGCCTGCTCATCATAGAGCCGCCTCGCCTCGGGCGGCCAGCGCGTTTTTCCTGTTTTGTGGTAAATGCTCAGGTAGCCTGATTCGACCTTGAAAACGCATTGCCACGAAGGCTCGAAGGGACGAAGACACAAAGAAAATCCTTCTTTCTCATCCTTCGCGTCTTCGTGGTTTTTGGCCTTGCTGCTACGTTAGTAGTTCGACAATGTCAAATTCCCTCCAAACACGTCCAGCAATTTCAAATGGGTGTGTCCAATTTCGGTTGGAAGCGTTTGCCACGTCCGCCCGGCTACAAAACAGCGCCGGATAAATCCGGCTAGCCCCGCAGGGGCGCTGTTTCTAGCCGGGGGACTTTATCCCCCGGCGTTGGCGGCGGGCGCGAAGCGCCCCGCCAATGAATGGATTACTTTAACTTTCCAACTCATTTTGGACACACCCATTTCAAATTTGGGTGCGTCCTGTTTCGGTTGAAGAGACGTAACGCTGTTCTGGCCGACTGAAGTCGGACTCTTCAGGCCTGCGGCCGCAAAGGGGGCCTGCGCCCCCTGCGTCAGCAAAGTTGTTGGAGTCGG
>JALWDV010000685.1 GCA_027036755.1 Anaerolineae bacterium | reverse complement strand
GGGCAAAAAGGAGGACGGGAGGGGGAAATCGCCTCCTTTCCGCTTGCGGATTCTAAATTTGACATTGATGAATGACGTAATGTGACATTGTCAAAGTAGAGTTGGTAGCGTTGATGAGATTAGCTCGAAACCGATAGACGTCATCGGAAACAAATTGCCATGCTGATACGTTCGAAATGACGCCATCAACTCGCCCCTCTCCCGGCCTCCCCCCGTCCGGCTGTCGCCTCACAAGGGGAGGAGTTGCTGGTTTGCCACACAAATTTGCACATCAGCGGCTCCCTCCCCCGAACACGAGCTCAGCGAGTATCGGGGGAGGGCCGGGGGCCTTATGGGCGAAATTACGCTGCATAGCAGCTATTTCAGATAATGTTCAATATCGAGCGGGGCTGCAATAAGCGCCAGTTTGGTCTGCAACGGCGCTATCTATTTGATGACGCCCAGCTCGCGGCCGACCCGAGCAAAGGCCTCCAGGCCGAAGTCGAGATCGTCCCTGGTGTGGGCCGCGGTGTTCATCACGCGGATGCGGGCCATGCCGCGCGGCACCGTGGGGAAGCCGATGCCCATGGCGAAGACGCCGTTTTCGAATAGCTTGCGGCTGAACTCCTTGGCCAGGCCCGCGTCGCCCAGCATGATGGGCAGAATGGGCGTCTGGCTGTGACCGGTGTCGAAGCCAAGCGCATCCATGCCCGCCTTCAGATACCGGGCGTTCTCCCACAGCCGCTCCACCAGCTCCTCGCTCTCTTCCAAAATATCCACCGCAGCCAGACACGCAGCCGTATCTGCGGGCGTGGTGGCGCTGGAAAAGAGGAAGGGGCGGGCCTTCTGGCGGATGTAATCCACGATGAGCTTTTTGCCGGCGATGACGCCGCCCACCACGCCAAAGGCCTTGGAGAGCGTGCCGATCTCCACATCGAACCTGCCGTGCAGCCCGAAATGATCCACAATGCCGCGGCCGCCCCGGCCCAGCACGCCCTCGCCGTGAGCGTCGTCCACCATGGTCATCACATCATATTTGGCGGCCACCTCATAGATTTTATCCAGGGGCGCGATGTCGCCATCCATGCTGAACACGCCATCGGTCACCACCAGCCCCCGGCGATACTGGGGCAGATGCTCCTGAATCTTGGCTTCCAGGTCTTCGGGATCGCAGTGCTCGTAGACGATGATCTTGGCCCGGGAGAGCCGGGCGCCATCGATGATGGAGGCGTGATTCAGACGGTCGGAGAAAATGACGTCGCCCTTGCCCACCAGCGGCGGAATCGCGGCCTGATTGGCGTTGAAGCCGCTCTGCACAAAGAGCGCGTCCTCCACGCCCTTGAACGCGGCCAGGCGCTTTTCCAGCTCCAGGTGCAGCCGCGTCGTCCCGGCGATGGTGCGCACCGCTGCCGGGCCCACGCCCCACTCATCCACCGCCCGCCTGGCCGCCTCTTTCAGCCGGGGATGATTGGCCAGGCCCAGATAGTTGTTGGTGCAGAAATTCAGCACCTTCTTGCCATCCACCACCATCCAGCCATCCGCTGGCGATTCCATGATGCGGATGTTGATGAACAGATGCTCGGCCTTGAGCCGCTCCAGTTCTTCGACGATAAAATCGAGTTTGTTCGACATGATGTCACCTCGCAATGGGGGGAACAATAGATGTTATCGAAAATCAGAAAGTTGTCGATCGCGTCTGGCATCATGCTGCTGATGACAACGCTCAAATGATTAGGGTGCGTCCTATTTCGGTTGAAGAAACAGCAACGCCGCCAGCGCCGGGGGATGAAGTCCCCCGGCTAGAAACAGCGCCCCTTCGGGGCTAGCCGGATTTATCCGGCGCTGTTTTGTAGCCCGGCGACTTCATCGCCCGGCGGACGTGGCGAACGCCACTATAGCGATTCGGGTTGTGAACATTCATCATTCGGCCAAAACGCCCGGCTGGCCCTAACTCATTTAGGACGCACCCAAATGATTACTGAACAATGATCAAAGGTGGAATCAGCGTGGTTTTCACTTCAATCATCAATCATTAATCATTGATTCGGGCATGATTGGGCGAAAGGTTGATAGCTCGTCTTGCCGTAGGTTATTTCCGACAATGTCTAATGTCTAATGGAATGGTCGGAGATTGTTATTCGTTTTCCTGAGGCAACCCTTCGGGGAACATGACGACCTTGCCGCTCTGGCCGCTTTGCATCACCCGCAGCGCCTCCTCGAAATCATCCAGCGCAAACCGGTGCGTGATGATCTGCGAAAGATCCACCAGTCCGCTCGAAAGCAGCCCCTTCATCCGGAACCAGGTGCCCCAGATCTCTCTGCCGATGACGCCTCGCGCCGTCGCTCCCTTGAAGATGACGCCGTTGTTCATATCAAAGGGGATGTCGGAGGGATACAGGCCCAGCAACGCCGCCTCTCCCCCGGGCTTCAGGGCCTTGAAGCCCAGATCGGCGGCCTGGGGCGCGCCCGACATCTCCAGCAGCACATCCACGCCCTCGCCCTCTGTGTCGTTCATAATCAGCTCAAGCGCGTTTTCGAGAGTGACGTTGATGGCGAAATCGGCGCCCAATTGGCGGGCCATGTTCAGACGATAATTGGAGATGTCGGTGGCGTAGATGGTGCGGGCGCCCGCGGCTTTGGCCACCATGACGGTCATCAGGCCCACGGGGCCGCAGCCTGTGATGAGCACGCGTCGGGCCGTGAGATCGGTTGAGAAGGCCGTGTGCACCGCGTTGCCGAAGTTTTCCTGCAAACTGGCCACGTCCCAGGGCATGTCGGGCGGATTCTTCCAGATGTTTTCCGCGGGCATGACGATGTAATCGGCCCAGCAACCATCTCGATCCACGCCGATGATCCTGGTGTTCTGGCAGAGATGCCCCTTGCCTGTGCGACATTCCTGGCAGACATGGCAGATGATATGGCTTTCGGCGGATACGAAATCGCCTTCTTTCACTTCGTGAACCATGGCTCCCGTTTCCACCACCACCCCACTGAACTCATGTCCCACGATGACAGGAGGTTTGATGCGGCTCCTGGCCCAGGGGTCCCAGCGAAAAATGTGTAAATCGGTGCCGCAAATGGATGTTGCTTTCACTTTGATCAGAACATCTCGCGGCCCGGGACGGGGTACAGGCGCCTCTCGCATCACCAAACCGGGCGATTCTTCCGATTTGACGATGGCGCGCATCGTTTTGTCAGTGCTCATTGCAGGCTCTCCATTGAGTAAATGAGCGATGGCTATATTGTCCATGAACCGTCGCAACGGCTGCTCTAAGTATAGCACGTCATGCCACCAAAATCTAACGCGTCGCGCTCTGTGGAATCCGTTTCAACGAAAATCGTCGCCAAGCGTCGGATTCGCCCTCTCGACGCCACAACCGACGAGATTTTCGTCACCGCATATTACGTCAGAATCGTCCGTAGCAAGCGTCTTTTATTCCGTTAAATCGGAAATTGCCATATCTTTTGGATGCTGTTATACTTTTTGACACTTGACCGGCGCAAAGCGTATTTGGCGCAACGACGCTGACCAAATTTCGCACAGGGGAACATCATCGCCGGTTCTTTCGTTTTGTAGCCTTGACAATCTCACAGCCTCCACCCAGAATCTACCTGCATACTGCTTTGAAAATAGAACACGGATGAACACAGAAAAACACGGATAATTCAAAAAATCTGTGACCGAAGGCCGTGTCAATCCGTGTCCTCGTCTTTCATCGGTATCGGCGCGGGCTCGCCCGCCGTTGGACTGTTCCGAAAATAGGCTCTCCTACATCATTTCGAGGGAGCGCAGCGACCGAGAAATCCCCATGCAGTCGAGGAGATTCCTCCTCCCTTCGGTCGTCGGAATGACGTAACGAGAGATTTTCGTTCGTTATGTGGTGAGCAATCGCTCATGGCGACTGTTTCGATAATTTCTTGACCCGCTATTCCATTCGACTTTCAAAAAAGGACGCGTTATGGCCCACGCAATGGAACATGATCTTAACGGCAGCACATTGCAGCCTGGCGATGTGCAGTTGGAGGTGGAGAATGTCAAGCTGCGTTTTGGCGGGGTGACGGCGCTGGCCGGAGTGAGTTTGACGGTGAAGCAAAGCGAGATTATCGCAATCATCGGGCCCAACGGGGCGGGCAAAACATCGCTGCTGAATTGCATCAGCGGCCTCTATCGACCCCAGGAAGGGCGCATCACCTTCCACAATGGGGGCAAGGACTATGAGTTGACGAAAATGCCGTCGCACAAAATCGCCCATGCGGGCGTGGCGCGGTCGTTTCAGAATATCGAGTTGTTCAAGCACATGACTGTGCTGCAAAATCTGATGTCGGGGAGTCATGTGCACATGAAGACGGGCGTGCTGGACGGAGCGCTTTATTGGGGCCCGGCCCAGCGCGAGGAAATCGAATACCGGAAGTTCGTGGAGGAGATCATCGATCTGCTGGAGATCGAGGCCATCCGCAAGAAAACCGTGGGCACGCTGGCTTACGGCTTGCAGAAGCGGGTGGAGTTAGGCCGGGCGCTGGCCATGAAGCCCGCCATCCTGCTGCTGGATGAACCTATGGCGGGCATGAATTCGGAGGAGAAAGAGGACATGGCCCGCTTTATCCTGGATGTCAACGAAGAGCACGGCGTCACCATCGTGCTCATCGAACATGATATGGGCGTTGTCATGGATATCTCCGATCATGTGGTCGTGTTGGATTTCGGCCAGAAGATCGGCGATGGCACGCCCGACGAAGTGCGTCAGAACCCCCGCGTCATCGAAGCCTATCTGGGCGAAGACACGGGCGCATTCGTGTTGTAGGGCGGCGTCATGCGCCAAACGTCGGGCGATGGCATGACGTTTGACGCTTGACGTTTCACGATGCTGGCATGTCTCCAGCCTTCTCGGCGCAACATGCAAGCTGGATAGTTACAACGACTTCGCAATCGTAACTACTAAGGTCGCCACCCGAAAACCACTAAGAACACAAAGACACAAAGGCACAAAGGGGAATTTATACATTCTTTCTTCGTGTTCTTAGCGCCTTAGTGCCCTTTGTGGTTTGTTAACCGGGGTCGTTAGCAGTTACTCGCAATCTCTCCCTTCCGGTTTCATTCATCCTGACAGCCTATGCAGCCTGAAACTTTCCCACAATTTCTGATCGAAAAAGCGAAGCTTTACGGGGACAAAAAGACCGCTCTGCGAGAGAAAGAGTTCGGCATCTGGCAGAGCGTGAGCTGGGCCGAGTATCTGGAGCATGTCAAGTATTTTTGCCTGGGCTTGGTGAGCATGGGGTTCGAGCGGGGGGATACGGTGGCCATCATCGGCGATAATCGCCCTGAGTGGGTTTATGCAGAGCTGGCCGCGCAGAGCGCGGGCGGCAAGTCCATCGGCATCTACCAGGATAGCATCGTCAAAGAGGTGTCCTACATCATCACTCACAGCGACGCCAAGTTCCTGGTGGTGGAGGATCAGGAGCAAGTGGACAAGGTCATCGAGCTGTGGCCCGAGCTGCACACGGTGGAGAAGGTCATCTACTACGACCCCAAGGGCCTGCGCAATTACACCGAGCCTTATCTGATGTATTTCCCCGAGGTGGAGGCCCTGGGCCGGGCGTATGAGCAAGAACATCCCGGCTGGTTCGAAGAGAGCGTGGCCAAAGGCTCGGGCGAAGACATCGCCATTCTCTCCACCACCTCGGGCACCACGGGCTACCCCAAGCTGGCCATCCTCACCCACAACAATCTCATCAGCATGGGCCGTAATCTGATGGAAGTGGACCCCATGAGCGACCAGGATGAGTTCGTCAGCTTTTTGCCGCTGCCCTGGATTGGCGAGCAGATGATGTCGCTGGCCTGCGGCCTGCAGGCGGGGTTCACCGTCAATTTCCCGGAGGAGCCGGAGACGGTGCAGGAGAACATCCGAGAGATCGGGCCGCAGACCATGTTCTCGCCCCCCCGCATCTGGGAAAATCTGGTGAGCATGGTGCAGGTGAAGATCGAAGACACCACCTGGTTCAAACGCAAGGTGTATGATTGGGCCACGCCCATCGGTTACGCCATGGCGGACAAGCGCTTCAACAAGGAGGAGCCGGGCCTGGGGCTGAAGATCAAATACAAGATCGCAGATTGGATCATGTTCATGCCCATCAAGGATCACCTGGGTTTGCGGCGCATCAAGCAGGCGTACACCGGCGGCGCGGCCCTGGGCCCGGACGTGTTCCGCTTCTTTCACGCGCTGGGCGTCAATCTCAAGCAGATTTACGGCCAGACCGAAGTCAGCGGCATCGCGGTGCTGCATCGCAATGGCGATGTCAAATTCCAGACCGTGGGCACGCCCATTCCCGAGACCGAGGTGAAGATCGCAGAGAGCGGCGAGATCATGGTCAAAAGTCCGGCGGTTTTCAAGGGTTATTACAAGCGCCCGGAGGCGACGAAGGAGGCTCTGGTGGATGGCTGGCTGCACACGGGCGACGCCGGCTATTTCGACGAGGATGGGCATCTCATCGTCATCGACCGGGCCAAAGATGTGATGACCCTGGCCGACGGCGCCAAATTCAGCCCGCAATTCATCGAAAACAAGCTGAAATTCAGCCCCTACATCAAGGAGGCGGTGGTGTTCGGCGGAGCCGAACTGCCCGTCGTCACGGCCATGATCAACATCGATATGGCCAACGTAGGCAAATGGGCTGAGAAAAACCAGATCGCTTACACCACTTACACCGATCTGGCCCAAAAGCCCCAGGTGTATGAGCTGGTGCGCAAGCATGTGGAGCAGGCCAACGACGATCTGCCCCAAAGCGCCCGCATCCGCCGCTTTTTGCTGCTGCACAAAGAGCTGGACGCGGATGACGCGGAGCTGACCCGCACTCGCAAGGTGCGCCGCCGTTTTGTGGCCGAACGCTACAAGGAGATCATCGACGCTCTGTACGGCGAGAGCGATCATCTGGATGTGGAGACCACCATCACCTATCAGGATGGCCGCACCGCCACCATCAAGACCCGCCTGAAGATCGAGGAGTTGTAATCGATGGACAAATTTCTGCAATTGACCCTGACCGGATTGACCAGCGGCGCGGTGTATGCGCTGGTGGCGGTGGGCTTTGTGCTCATCTACAAATCCAGCGATGTCATCAACTTCGCCCAGGGCGAATTCCTGCTCATCGGCGCGTACCTGGCCTATTTCTTCATGGGCCAGTTGGGCCTGCACTGGAGCATCGGCATCATCCTCACCATCGTCGTGGCCGCGGGCCTGGGCGTGATCATCGAGCGGCTGGTGCTGCGACCCCTCATCGGCGAGCCCATCATCTCGGTGATCATGGTGACCATCGGCCTTTCCAGCTTGCTCAGGGCGATGGTGGGAGGCATTTGGGGCATCAATCCGCAGGTGTTCCCGGCCTTCATTCCCAAGAACGAGGTGCACATTCTCAATGCGGTAGTCACCACCGACAAGCTGTGGGCCATTGGCATCGCCCTGGCCTTCCTCCTCATCTTCACCGTCTTCTTTCGATACAACAAGGAGGGCATCGCCATGCGGGCCGTGGCTGATGATCAGCAGGCGGCCCTGAGCATGGGCATCAGCGTGCAGCGCATCTTCGCCCTGGCCTGGTCCATCGCGGCCATGACCGCGGCGGTGGCGGGCATTATCGTGGCCAACGTGTTGGAGGTCAGCCCCAATCTCTCGGGCGTGGGCCTGCACGTCTTCCCTGTGGTCATCCTGGGCGGCCTGGATAGCATTCCGGGCG
>JALWDV010000684.1 GCA_027036755.1 Anaerolineae bacterium | reverse complement strand
ATCAGCGCGGTCTCCGAGCGCAAAAAGCCCTCCTTGTCCGCGTCCAGAATCGCAACCAGACTGACCTCGGGCAGATCCAGCCCCTCGCGCAGCAGGTTGATGCCCACCACCACATCATACACGCCCAAACGCAGGTCTCGCAAAATCTCCACCCGCTCGATGGTGTGCACCTCGGAATGCAGATAATGCACGCGGAAGTTCAGCTCGGCCAGGTAATCGGCCAGGTCTTCGGCCATGCGCTTGGTCAGGGTGGTGACCAGCGCCCGCTGGCCCCTGGCGATGCGCTGATTCAGCTCCTTCACCAGATCGTCCACCTGGCCCTCGGTGGGGCGCACCTGGATGGTGGGGTCCAGCAGGCCCGTGGGGCGGATGATCTGCTCCACGATCTGCTGGGAAACCTGCCGCTCGTAAGGCCCGGGCGTGGCCGAGACGTAAATCACCTGATGCAGCAGCTCCTCGAACTCCTCGAATTTTAGTGGGCGATTGTCCAGGGCCGAGGGCAGACGGAAGCCATGATCCACCAGCACCTGCTTGCGCGAGCGGTCGCCCCGGTACATGCCCCGGATTTGGGGCACGGTCATGTGACTCTCATCGATGAAGAGCAGGAAATCATCGGGGAAGTAATCGAGCAGCGTCCAGGGGCGGGAGCCGGGCGGGCGGCGAGAGAGAGGACGGGAGTAATTCTCCACGCCCGAGCAGTAACCCATCTCCCGCAGCATCTCGATGTCGTAATTCACTCGCTGCTGGATGCGTTGGGCCTCCAGCAGCTTGCCCTGGGCCTCGAACGCCTTCACCCGCTGGGCCAGCTCCTGCTCGATGTCGGCGATGGCCTCATCCAGCTTGTCTTGCGGGGTGATGAAATGTTTGGCCGGGTAGATTTCCAACTCCTCCAGCGTCCGCAGCACCTGGCCCGTCAGCGGGTCCACCTCGGTCATGCGCTCGATCTCATCGCCCCAGAACTCGATGCGGAACGCGGTCGCGCCGTAAGCGGGCATGATCTCCAGGGTGTCGCCCCGCACCCGGAACGTCCCCGGCTGCAAATGCACGTCGTTGCGATTGTAGTGGATGTCCACCAGATGCCGCAGCAGCACGTTGCGTCGCTTCATCTGCCCCAGCGCCATCTTCAGCACCACCTTGCCGTAATCCTCGGGATTGCCCAGGCCGTAGATGGCGGAGACCGAGGCCACGATGATCACATCCCGGCGGCTGAGCAAGGAGGTGGTGGCGGCCAGGCGCAGCCGGTCGATCTCGTCGTTGATCTGGGCGTCCTTCTCAATGTAGGTGTCGGTGCGGGGCAGATAGGCCTCGGGCTGATAATAATCGTAGTAGCTGACGAAATACTCCACCGCATTGTCGGGGAAGAAATCGCGGAATTCGGCGTAGAGCTGCGCGGCCAGGGTCTTGTTGTGGGCCATGACCAGAGTCGGGCGCTGCACTGCTTCGATGACCTTGCCCATGACAAAGGTCTTGCCCGTGCCCGTGGCTCCCAGCAGGGTCTGATGCCGGTAGCCCGCGCGCAATCCCGCCGCCAGTTGCTCGATGGCGGCAGGCTGGTCGCCGGTGGGTTGAAAATCGGAAACGAGGTGGAATTCGGGCATTTTCAGTGTAAGGTGTAGCCACCACTTTTTGCCACGAAGACACGAAGAAAGGCGAAGGCACGAAGTATTTTTCTTTATTTTTCCTTCGTGTCTTCGAAAAACTTCGAGTCTTTGTGGCTTTTGGCGACTTAAAGTCAAGTACGTTAGCAGTTACAAAAAAGGAGCGAAACGACTGGCAGGGGAGGGCCGGGGAACGGGCAGATCACCAGGGAGTATTCAATCTTCGCCCACAAAACAGAACATCAGTTCCCAGTTATTATAGCGAATTTCCGGCGATTTGTCCATCCCACGAAAAAAGCGGGCGCAAGGCCCGCCTCGGTCGCGTGACGCCCCGATGAGATCATGCGATGCCCGGGCGATGGCCCGCGTCCCAGCCCTCCATCTCATCCAAGGCCCGCAGCACCGGCTCGGGAATCGGAGCCTTGCCGCTCTTGCGATAATCGAGAAAGACGATGGTCGTGTCACCTTCCGCGGCGACGACATTGTGCCGGGCGCTGACCAGTCGATAGGCCGCGACAAGGCGATCCTCGGCTACGCCGATCACCCGCACGCCGATCTGAATCCTGTCGGGATAGGTGAGAGGAAAGCGATAGCGAATGCGGTGGCTGTGCACGATGGGGCCCACGCCCTCCGCCCGCATGATGTCGAACATGGGCGTTTGTTCGAAATAGCGAACGCGGGCGCTCTCGAAATAGCGCAAATACACCGCGTTGTTCACATGCTGGAACGCATCCATATCGCCCCAGGCGACTTCGGTCTCGTAAATGACGGGAAACTCTGCTAAAAGGTCGTTTGGCATGATCTGCTTTGAAAATAGAACACGGATGAACACAGAAAAACACGGATAATTCAAAAAATCTGTGACCGAAGGCCGTGTCAATCCGTGTCCTCGTCTTTC